>CAYYLF010000033.1:0-15583 GCA_964472425.1 uncultured Muribaculaceae bacterium
CTGATGAGAGATGAAAACCTCATGGACCAATACAACAAGGGAAATACGCGCATGAGAGCGAACATTCAATGGGGCCTCGATGAAGGCGAGAAGATTGGATTAGAAAAAGGTCGTGAAGAAGGTCGTGAAGAAGGCCGTGAAGAAGGCCGTGAAGAAGGTCTCGAGATAACTGCGACCAACATGCTAAAAGATGGATTATCCGAAGAAGTAGTCCACAAGTATACAAAACTTCCACTCGAAAAAATCAAAAATATCGCTATGATGTTATAAAAACAGATAAATATCAAATAAAAAAGTATTAATTAGACAATTTTTACCCAAAATATAAACGGTGATTAAAGATGATTAAACAATCTCGTAACTGCACGAAATGCATGGACATCGATTACTCCGACGACTATCGGACTATGATGGACATCACAAATCCTTACAGTTACAACTTTGGAAGAGCAAAGAAAGAACACACTCATACTGATGCTTTCTCTAAATTCCAAAACAGAATGAACACCGACTACTTCTACAAAAGATAGTCATTCTTTGGGGCACTTTACTAAATGCTCCTTTTATTTATAAATTTAAACAGGAAGGTGATAAATATGTTGAATACCGAAGCGATTCGCGAACTGATGAAAGATAAAGGTGTAAAGTCAATCTTACAATTATCTCGTGAAACGAAAATCCCGTATACTACGATAAACTACATGCTGAAAGGTCACGATATGCACGTCGGCAATCTCATCGAACTCTCGCGTTATTTTAATGTTCCGATAGACGATCTTATCAATAAAAACTACGGATTTACAGTAATCACGGACGACGAAGAAATAGAGTGTAACACTTCGAACATCTACCAAGCCACTATGTCAACCATGATGTAATCTTTTTGCAAAGTGATTGTATATGTGCTATAATACATTTACATAGGGCAAAAAATGTCTCAAAAGGAAGATGTATTATGGAAAATTTAGTTTTGATTATCGGGGGATTACTAAAATCTTTAAGTTGGAGTGATTTATTCTTCTTTTCAGTCACTTTATTCTTGATAATATTCTTAGTATATGTCTATTACTTGATTAAACTGGATGACGAAGAGAAAGACCCGCTCGAGGACGAACTTTTAAATCCTCGAAAGCCTCAAGCGTCTAAAAGAGAAGAGAAGCCCCTTTCGAAAATAGTCTCGGAACTCGAAACCGATTATAGACCTCAACCCATCGACTTGTCTGACTACGAAAAAGAGCAAGAAAACACGGCGATTATTAGTTATCAAGAACTCTTGAGCCGTGCCAACAACAACATCTATTACGACGACGACTACGAAAGCGGCTTCGACGACGTTCTCGTCCAAAAGGTCGACAACAAAGAGAGCAACACTCAAGAATTCGTCGACTTGCCGAAAGCTGTCATGATGAGTTACGAATCGGAAGAAGCATTCCTCTCGGCACTCAAGGTACTGCAAAAAAATCTAGTTAGATGATTCTAACTTTTTTTCTAATCTTAGGGAGGTTTTAACGATGAAATTCAACATAATCACACTCGGATGTAAAGTAAACAGTTACGAATCGGAATATATTGCCGAAAAATTTTTAGAAGCCGGATATCGAAACGTCCGTATTCAAGAAAATCCCGACGTCGTAGTCGTCAATACTTGCTCGGTCACGAACCAAAGTGATGCGAAGAGTAGACACATGATTAGACTGGCCCGTCGCGAATGTCCTGACGCCATAGTAGTAGTATGCGGTTGTAGCGCTCAAAATCACCGAGAAGCTCTCGTCGACCTCGGAGTCGACATCCTGATTGGTAACAAAGATAAGTCGCGCATAGTCGAACTCGTCGAAGACTTCATGCATACCCATAAGCAGATAACGGCATTCTACGACATGTCCGCTGTACCATTCGAAGACATGATGCTCGAAAGCGCCAAGGACAAGACACGGGCCTTCGTCAAAATCCAAGATGGCTGTGACAACTTCTGTGCCTACTGTATAATTCCGTACATGAGGGGCAACATCAGAAGCAAAAATATAGACGTCGCCGAAGAAGAGATAAAGAGGCTCGTCCACATGGGCCATCGCGAAATAGTGTTGACCGGCATTCACACGGGCTCGTATGGTCGCGGCCAAGGTTATGACCTTACGGACCTCATTCGAAGAGTGAGTCCATTAGAAGGACTCGAACGCCTTCGCATCTCGTCCATCGAGATAACCGAACTCGACGACAAATTTTTATCCGAACTTGCGAGCAATTCCAAGATATGCAATCATCTGCACATTCCTTTGCAGGCCGGTTCGGATCTCGTCTTGGAAAAGATGAATCGCAAGTACGATACGACGTACTATAAAGAGAAAATTGCGCGCATTCGCGAAATAAGGCCAGACATAAGCATCACAACCGACCTCATAGTCGGATTTCCATACGAATCGGACGAATGCTTCGAAAATACTTGCCTTTTTCTAGAAGAAATAGGTTTCACGAAAATACACACGTTTCCATTCTCGCTCAGAAATGGCACGAAAGCTGAAAGCATGAAAGACCACTTCGTCGATGAAACTGTCAAAAAAAATCGTGTCCGTCGTGTCCTCGACCTCTCGCGCCATCTCGAGGAAAACTACTACCGCCAATTTTTAGGCGAAACTTTAGACGTCATAATCGAAACCTCCGATGGAACTACATCGAAAGGCCACACCTCAAATTACATTCTCGTGACAGTCGATAAAGTACTCGAAGAGGGCCAGACTTATCCCATCAAAATTACCTCTCTTGACGGTCTAGTTGTAAACGGCACACTAGAAAAAGTTGAATAATTTTAAAGAAAAATTTATACTAGTAATAAGGTGACT
The DNA here is from genome assembly GCA_964472425.1 of uncultured Muribaculaceae bacterium. Classification (GTDB taxonomy): domain Bacteria; phylum Bacillota_I; class Bacilli_A; order RF39; family UBA660; genus RUG11867. The sequence continues at coordinate 2,838 of CAYYLF010000033.1, forward strand.
AAAGATGAATGAAGATAGAACTAGAACATTTGAAGGCAACTATACGTCGAATGACAACAAAAAACATCACTTCAAAGTCAGAATATACAAAAGACTAGCCGTCTTTGGACTTTCGATAGTCCTCTTGCGCACCGGCGTAGCCGTCATGGAAGGCATCGACGCTCGCGAAGCGACGGCGAAGGCAGACTTCGGAAAAGACATCCTCATCGACGATAAAGCTTTAGTAGCCAAAATCGTCGACGAAAATCCGAACATGCTCTTCGACGTATCCGATTTGCCATATACGGTGAAAGAAGGCGACGACCTCCAAGAAATTGCAACTAACTTCGGAACGACCGTCGAACGTCTATGTTACCTAAACGATATGAAACCGACTTCGACCCTTTACAACGGAGGAGTACTCAAAGTCGAACGCATTCGACCAAAAAGTGACGAAGAACAAACTCTCGTCGCTTTGGAAAGTTACTTCTACGACTACGTCTTCAAATCTCCCGTCTGTCAAACGGCCTTGTCGACTAAGCCGATAAGAGACTCCCAAGCCGAATACTACCGTTCCCTAATTTTCGGTCATCCCAAAACGGCCACCGACGTCGATACGAACAGCATCTATGGGAAATACATAACTGCCTACATCGCTTACCACAAAGGCGATAGAGAGCGCTCACCGGAAGATACCCACGAATATATAAAGAAACTCGCGGACCTTGCCGTTCAAACCGAAGAAGATTTGAACCTCCACGGAGCCACGACGGCCATCTTGCCATTCGAACAATATAAGACTATGCTTCAAGACGGCAAGACAAAAAAGAAAGCCGAAATCGGCATGAGTTGACTTCGAGTCCAAACGGGACTCTTTTTAAGTGTCCAAATGACCCCTAGGGGACTTTCTTTCGATTCACTTTTATGATAAAATACTCTAAGGAAGTGAAGTACGATGGAATACATAAAAGGTAAATTTAAAAAGACGATATACGAATCATCGGGCGGAAACGGCTATAAAGTCGGTCTTTTTCGCGTCAAGGAAGCGAGCGAAAACCTGAATGAAGAACTCTCAAACCACACGGTCACCTTTACGGGCTATTTCTACGACCTCGTCGTCGACGAAAACTACGTATTCCACGGTTCCTACATCGAAAACAACAAATACGGCTACCAATTTCAGGTGTCCTCATACGAACACGTTCAACCGGAAGGCAAGGATGCCGTCATAGACTTCCTTTCGTCCAGTCTGGTCAAAGGATGTGGCGAGAAGACCGCGGCCGAGATAGTCGAACTGCTCGGCGAAAATGCTCTAGACAAAATCAAAGAAGATAAGAGCTGCCTCATGCTCGTGCCTAAGATGACCGAACGCAAAATGGAAAGTATCTACAATTCCGTGATGAAATACCAGAATTCCGATGAACTCATAATATATTTGACCAAACTCGGCTTTACGATGAAAGAAGCTATGAAACTGTTAAATTCTTACGGGGTGAGCATCAAAAGTGTCCTCGAAGAAAATGTCTACACCTTGATAGAAGACATCGAGTTTGCCCACCTCGACAAAGTTTACTTCAATCTCCACGAAGGCACGGACGACAATCGCACGGAAGCCTGCATAATAGAAGCTCTAAAAGAACTTTCCTTCGACGCGGGCGACACTTACTCGTATAAAGACGAAATAAGAGAAAAACTCGTCCACTTCGACGTCATTCTCACCGAAGAAGAACTCGACGCCTACCTAGAAAAACTAGCCAAGAGAAGAGAAATTCGCATCGACGACGACAAATACTTTCTCTATGGTAACTTCAAAATGGAACTCGCCATAGCCGACGCGCTTTTCGAAATCAACTCTCGCGAGACCGAAAAAATCGCACATCTCGACGAACGCATCGATGCCTTCAGCAAAGCTCACAAAGTCGAATACAACGAAGACCAACGAAGAGCTATCAAGACTTCTTTAGAAGAGAATATCACGATTATCACGGGCGGCCCCGGAACAGGTAAAACGACCATCGTCCGGGCGATTGCCGGCCTCTTCATCGACATGCATCCGTACAGTGAAAAGGCGGCACTAGAAGAACTCGCTCTCTTGGCCCCGACGGGTAGGGCGGCCAAACGCCTTTCCGACCTTACCGGCTTACCTGCCATGACTATCCACCGTTATCTCAAGTGGGACAAGAACACCGGCAAATACGAGTACAACGAATATAACAAACACATCGAAAAGCTGATTATAATCGACGAAGTCAGTATGATAGACACCGAACTCATGGACGCTTTGTTAAAAGGAATAAACAGGAATGTCCGCCTAGTCATAGTCGGAGACGACAACCAGTTGCCGAGCGTCGGGCCGGGGCTAATACTAACGGACCTCATCGCATCGGAACTCTTCAATCACGTCCCCCTTCACGAAATATATCGTCAAAGCGTCGGCTCATCGATTCCATACCTCTGCTTGAACATCAAAGACCACGAACTCGACGAAGATTCGATTAGTAGAAAAGACGATTTCTCTTTCTTGAATGTCGATGTCCACATGGTAAAAGATACCATTCGCGAAATATGCAAACTGTCCATCAAAAAGGGTATAAGTGTGAACAACATTCAAGTTCTCGCCCCGATGTACAAGGGCGAAAACGGCATAGACAACCTAAACATGGCCCTTCAAGAACTCTTCAATCCGCCGGCCAAGGGGAAATCCGAAATACGCTTTGGTGAGACCATCTATCGCGTCGGAGACAAAGTACTCCAGCTCGTAAACGATCCCGACAACAACATCTACAACGGCGACATCGGTTACATCGCCGAGACCAATCCGGGTTCCAAAGACCGCGTGCTCGTCGTCGACTTCTATGGAAATGCCGTCTTTTACAAACGAGAAGACATCATCAACCTGAAACACGCCTATGCGATTACCATCCATAAGAGTCAAGGAAGTGAGTTCGACCACGTCATCATGCCGATTACCATGAACTATGGCCGCATGCTCTACAACAAACTTCTCTATACGGGCATCTCCCGGGCCAAAAAGAGCCTCACCTTGCTCGGTAGCCCTCAAGCTTTCTACATGGGCACGAACAACGACTACAGCCTCAACCGAAAGACGAATTTAGTCGCCTGTTTATTGAATAAATTGGATTAATCTGTCCATAATAATAGTGGTAGTAAGGAGAGATTGATATGAAAAAGAAAGATATGACATTACTCGCGTCGTTTGCCCTGGCCAGCATAGGGGTGGGAACTTTCGTATACTCTTACACGAAAATGCATCCCATCAAAACTCGCCGCATAGCGACCGACGTGAAAAACATGGTGAAGGACTTCAAATAGTCCTTTTAAATTATGTCCGAAAAAATAAAGAAAAATATATACATTCTCTCGTGGATACTCATTTTCATTCTCTCGATAGTGCTTTTCCGACTAGTCAAAATATACGACATCTGTTGCCTCGTTCTAGGAGTCGCAAGCCCCATCATATTCGGTTACATCTTCGCCTGGGTTTTGGAGCCGATTTACCATAAAATGGCCAAAAAAATGGGGACCTTTCTATCCCTTGGTCTTCTCATAGTCGCGACCATCCTCATCTATTGTCTATTGATTTGGTATCTTCTTCCGATTGTAATCGAAAACGCGAGCAGCCTCATCACGTCCCTAAATGGTCTACTAGACGACTTGTCACAGTACTCTTTTCTAGAAGGCTTAAAGAACTATGCCCATCTCGACATCGACGTTTTGATAGATTCTTGCAATAGCCTCATATCATTCTTCGGTATATTCGGACTCATCCACATCTTCGGATTCTACATGCTTTACAACTACGAATACATTAATTCCTACTTGAGGAAATTGATTCCAGTTAAATATAAGAGAATTACCTTGGAATATGTTCGTAAACTATCCACCAACATGCGTCTCTACATCAAAGGAACTTTGATAGATACTTTCATCTTGTTCATCATTTCGAGTGTCCTCTACACAGTTATAGGACTCAAATATTCGGTATTCTTAGCTATCCTCGCAAGTATTACGAATATCATCCCATTTGTAGGACCTTACATCGGAGGTATCCCGGCCGTGCTCGTCGGGCTCACGACTTCCACGAACCTCGGTCTCATGACTCTCGCCTGTGTAGTGCTCGCCCAAACGCTCGAATCGAACATCATAAATCCCGTGATTATGTCTAAATGTATAAAGGTGAACCCTTTACTCATCGTAATCGCCCTTACCGTCATGGGCAAATTCTTAGGGTTATTCGGGATGATATTTGCCGTTCCGACTATTATAATTCTCAAACTTACTTACAATTTTCTCGAAAAATACAAAAAGATAGGAACGCATTCGGCCTAAAAACTCTATTTCTTCAAATCGTCATTTTGGCGGTTTTTTAATATGCCAAAATACGTTATTGGCGAAACATAAAAATTGCCATTTTTCCTTTTATTTACAGGGGTTTGAGGGTGTTGACAAGGTATAAAAAGTGTGTTAATCTGTTAACTAGAACGCGAATTCTAGTGCGCTGTTTCTCTACTTCATCTATGCGACTTCACAACAGGGGGTTGAGGTCGTGTTTCTTAGGAAACGCTAGAAAGTAGAGGTGCTTTATGAAAGTAAATTTGAAAGTCGACATCGGCCCAAAAACGCTTACAAGCATATTGGTTAAGCTAGTCATACTTATGGGAGTCCTCTCGAAGCTAGGCTAGACCGAAACCAAAAAAGACACGTGCTAGTTTCCCCCAAGGGACTTGCCGTGTCAACCACCATGGAGAAACACGACTAGAAACCTATTCGCGTTCTCTTAATAAGAATTATATTACAGCTTTTAATAAATAGCAAGATTTTTCTTGACAAAAATTGGGGGGGGGGGTGCTACAATAGGACTATAGAAGACTGTAGTTCCTTTTAATTGCTTAGGAAAGTGGGCAATTGGGAGACTTACTAACCGAAAAGATATGAGGGCAGGAAGCCAGTCTTTTATGTACTCAAAAATAGGAGGAGAGTAGAAAATGAAGTTAGAAACAAAAAGGATAATATGTCTTTTGATAGTAATCGCATCTATCATCACAATCGTAGGAGCCGTGTCGTATGCGTACTTCACATCGGTCGCCGACCCGGTTACACAAGAGGCGAGCATATCGACGGGGACGACGAAGGTGACTTTTGCCGATGGAGACTTGGGGATGAGTGGAACTTTAAGTTTTGGTGATTCGATTACAAAAAAGTTCACGATTACCAATACTGGTACGACTGAAGCAAGTGTGAAGTTATATTGGAAAGACCTAGTCAATACCTATACGGCAGGAAGTCTCACTTATACTTTGACTTATAGTGAGACGGTGAACGGTACATACAAGGAAGTAGTAGGGAAAAAGAATGTACCGAGCAGCAGTAGACCTCAAATGGTAACACTCGTCGATAAAGTGACTATTCCAGTCGGAGGAACATACTATTACAATTTGGTCATTACATTGAATTACTTAGATGATGTAAATCAAGATGCCGATAAGATAGCGAGTCTATCGACGTACTTCCAAGCAGAAGACTTACGTACAAATGTTAAGCCTACGAACGAATTTGCAAATCTATTGCTCAGTAAAGCCAACGATGCGAGTGTGACCGATTATAATTCTGGCAACAAACAAGAGATGTACGTATTCGACCATGAGGTTACATCTCAAATGATTATTAATGGCGAAGTTAAGAATACGTATACAGCAACCCAAATCGAAGATTGGACCGAAAAAGAGAGAAGAGATTACAGATACATAGGAAATGAGCCGAACAACTACATAACCTTCAATAACGAGACATGGAGAATAATAGGAGTATTCACAGTCGAGACTGAGACTGGCGAAAAAGAACAATTGGTTAAAATAGTTAGAGAAGAAAGTATAGGCAATATAAGATTAGATTCTGAACAGAGTAATTCTAGTGAATCTAGTCCAGGTTGGGTAGGTACTTCGATGCAGATTTTACTGAACGGCGATTATTATAACAAGGAAAGTTTTACATCCAGAGATATTTCACAAGAAATAACAATAAATGGTTTAAACTCTAAATCTCGCGGGCAAGTAGCCAAAGTAAAATGGTACTTGGGTAGTATTATTAGTGGTAATTCTGCGCATAACTTCTATTCTTCTGAAAGAGGAATTGAAGGTTGTATACGGTGGTGCGATAAAAGAACAGACGCATTTAATATAGTGCAAAATATTGGGCTTATATATCCAAGTGATTATGCATTTACTTATGGAAAGAACGTAGAGGAAAAATGCTATAATTCTATTCAATATTGTGGTGATGATGAAGAAAGCCATCCAGAAACAGGCTGGCTATATAATAGTCATGATCAATGGACTTTATCTCAATCGACCACTGGAAGTATAATATTCGGAATTAATGAATATGGAAGTGTAAGTGGTGCTTTCCCTGGTAATTTTGTAGGGATAACTTACAGTACCCGACCATCTCTTTACCTCAATTCAACGGTCAAAATAATCGATGGAGACGGTTCTCAATCGCACCCATACACCATAGAATGACACCTCCATCAAAGACTCTCTCTTCAACTAGAGAAGAGTATTTTTTCTACTCAATTTCTCGTGACTTGTCGCCAAATTAACGAAAAAAATTTGCTTAAATGGCCCTTTCTATGGTAAACTGTATTAAGGTGGTTAAGGATATGGAAGATATAGTAAAAAAGATATATGATTATAGTCTAGAAGAGATAATGGGGGAGAGATTTGGAGCCTATTCCAAATACATCATCCAGGACCGGGCCATACCCGACGTCCGAGACGGCCTCAAGCCGGTTCAAAGACGTATTCTCTATGCGATGAGTAAAGACAACAACACCTACGACAAAAAGTTCAAAAAATGTGCGAACGCGGTCGGTATAGTCTTAGGTAAATACCATCCGCACGGAGATACTTCGGTGTACGATGCCCTCGTCAGACTCTCTCAAAACTGGAAACAAAACGAGATACTAGTCGAAGTCGACGGTAACAACGGTTCGATAGATGGAGACCCTCCTGCTGCCTACCGTTATACCGAATGCCGACTCGCGAAGATAAGTGAAGAACTTCTAGGAGATGTCGACAAATTCGAGGCGATGAAGATAAACTTTGCCCCGAACTTCGACGACACCAAACTCGAACCTACCGTTTTACCTGCCAGATTCCCAAACCTCTTGGTAAACGGATGTACGGGTATAAGTGCCGGATATGCGACCAACATGCCTCCGCACAACCTAGGCGAAATAATAGACGCGACCATCAAACGAATCGATTCGCCGAATTGCACCTTAGACACCATCCTTAACATAGTAAAAGGCCCAGACTTTCCGACCGGCGGAATAGTCGAAGGCAAAGACGGCCTCCGCAAAGCTTACGAGACGGGCCGTGGCAAAATAAACGTCCTATGCAAGTACGAATTTACGAAAGAGAAGGGGAAAGAAAAAATCGTCATAGACGAAATCCCGTTCGAAGTCAACAAACAACTCCTCGTACGCAAAATCGACGAAATCAGAATAGACAAAAAAATCGACGGAATCGCGGAAGTTCGCGACGAATCTGACAAAGACGCGAACCTCAGAATAGTCATAGACCTGAAAGCCGGCGCGAACAAAGAGCTAGTGATGAACTACCTTCTCAAAAATACGGAACTGCAAACTACGTACAACTACAACAATGTGACTATCGTAAATAGAAGACCGCGACTTTTAGGTATCATTCCTATAATAGATGCCTACATAGCCCACCAGAAAGAAATCGTCAAAAAATCTTCGGAATACGACCTCGCCTTCGCCGAAAAACAGCTCCACATCATGGAAGGCTTAATCAAAGCGATAAGTATCTTAGACGACGTCATTCGCGTCATTCGGGCCTCTAAAAACAAGGCCGACGCGAAAGATAATCTCGTCGCCGAGTTCGAATTTACGGAAAACCAAGCCGAAGCGATAGTCATGCTACAACTCTATAGACTCACGAACACGGACATCGTGACCCTCGAGAACAGGATGAAAGAACTCATGGCCGAAATCGAAAAATTGAAGGGGATTCTAAACGACCCCGAAAAGCTGAACGGAGAAATAAAATCGACTCTTCGTCGCATCAAAAAGGAATACGCCGTACCTCGCAAGACGGAAATAAGAGACACCGTAACAGAAATCAAGATAAACGCCGAAGAACTCATCCCCGACGAAAGAGTAGTAGTCGTCCTCTCGACGGACGGATATCTCAAGAGAGTCAGCCAAAAATCGTACGGGGCGACCGACGACGAGACCGGTCTAAAACCTGGCGATGCCGTTCTCGACATATACGAGGCTTCGACCCTCGACAAGATGCTCATCTTGACCGACATGGGCAATTACCTCTACTTGCCTGTCTACGACATTCCCGAACTCAAATGGAAAGAAATGGGCAAACACATCTCGAACATCGTGACCGTAAATCCGGACGAACGCGTAATCGCTTCCTTCATCGTAAATGGTTCGACCAAAGATGCGAACCTTCTCACCCTTACGGCCGGTGGTATGATAAAGAAAACTCCATTGGGACTTTACAATGTGACGAGATATAACAAAGAAATAGCCGGCATCAAACTAAAAGACAAAGACCGAGTCGTAAGTGCTTGCCTCGAGACCGAGGAATTCATAGCCGTAACCAAAAACGGATACGTTTTGCGATTCGCCACCTCGGAAGTCCCAGCAAGCGGAGTAAAAACCGGAGGCGTCAAAGGAATTGCCCTCAAAGAAGACGACTACGTAGTCGCAGGATATGCCATCGCAAATTCGAATGAATATGCTGTCATCTTCACGGACAAACACACGGCCAAACGTGTTCGTCTTTCGGAAATCGAGAAAACTTCTCGTGCCAAACGCGGCTCGCTCATCCTCAAAAAAGTCAAATCGACGACGTATCTCGTTCACGATTTTGCTCTTGCGGACTCGAAGACGATTTACAATCTGCGCATAGGGGATGACCACGAAACGATAAAAGCTACGGATATTCCTATTATGGACGCATCTTCGACCGGAAGTGCCATAACCAAGGCCAACATCCAGAGTGTGACCATCGTGCCGAACTTGGAAGTAATCGAAGCCTCCACCGCACCGATAGTAGGAAATTCTTCTAAAGAAGAATCTCAAGACGACGAATTCCTCGAGGAATTTAGACTGTGAGAGCCCGATGAACGAAGAAAAAAAGGACAAATTCCCTTGGGAAATGATGGACACGACGACACTCATGTTGCCTGAAGAACTGCTCGCTTACCATCTTTACCGACTGAACGAAGAAAAGAAAACCAAACGGGAGAAGGGGATAAAGGACCAGACCGCCCTCGTATCCTCCTATCGTGCCCGCGAAATAGAGAAAGAAGAGAAGTCCCCATGTTTTCAAAAGTGATTAGAGAAAATTCCATTCCACCCAACTTCCTCAACAGCATTCTCACGAACTCGTCCTTGTACGCCATGTTCAAAGACGACTACGAAGCCAACAGCGAATACTTTAAAGGACTAGAGAAGGAAGAATATCTAAGTGCCATGCTCGAAAATATAGAGGATGCTCTTTTTTCGTCTAACATCTACAACATCTACACGGAACCCGAAGACCTAGAAGAAACTACCCGCGGTCGGCTTGCCCACATAAAGAACTTTTATGACGATTTCCTTCTAGACGAATTTCGCCGAGACCCGGATTCGATTCTCAAAACGCCGTTTTTTAGAGGCATGGTCTTTGCCCAAAACGAAGACATATACGCCTCTCAAACGAACGAGTTTACAGAACTTTTCGACTATGTCTTCAAAGAATCTCTGGATTACGACGACATAGTGAGCATCCTCATAAAAGAGCCTGTTCGCAAACTGGAGAACGACGAACCTCTCTCGATGAAAGAATTCGACAATTTGTGCAACTACGTCAAAAACAACACGTCCGGATACGTTCCCATGAGCATCATTACGGGTATGCTCAAAAACCATGCTTACAAGACGAATCATATCTTCGATCCCGAAGTCGTCGAAAGCCTCATACGAAGTACGGCTAAAAGCTATCTCGACGAATGGAACATTCCCGTGACCGTCGATTTCAAAAGCGGAGCAGAACTAGACGACGTCGACCTGATGAGGGACGATTATCGCATAACCCTCGACGAAGAACTGGTCAGTCAATTCTTATCTCTAAACTACACGGAAATATTCACATCTCTCTTCGCGGAACTCGAAGACTTAAAATCGCGCGTCCTATTAAATAGAAACGAAGTAAACTACGACACGCTCAAAGTTATCATGAACTTGATTATTGCCAAAGTCGACTTCGATAAACTCTATGTCGATGTGACTTACCGTCCGACCGAGTATTACCTCGACCTCGAAACCTCCAGTTTTGTAAAAACACTGCGTTTTTTCTCGTCTTTCGGAGTGAATCTTTTTCAAAACTTTATCTCTTCCGGACTATCGCGACTCGACCTCGACGAAACTGCCGGTCTCTATTCACCCAAAGAAATATCCCTCGACCAGCGTTTTTTCCAAAGTTTTGCTCGTCGCGACGACCGCCGTGCCCTGGTTGAGAAATATGCCGTCTTGAAAATCATCTTCGACAAAGAAGGTAAGCGCTTAAAAACGATAGACCTCATCAAAAAGTGGATGAAGACCGACCATGCCGATTTCCTCGAAGAATACCTACATTCCCGTATAGTCGATCCCGAGATGATGATAGAAGATGTTATCGACCTCTCGTCTTACCGCCCGAAAGATGAACACACTCGTTCCTTTCTAGAACGGGAACTCAAATACATCTACACGGATTCATTTTATTACAGCCTCGATAGTTATTTGAAACTCAAATCTAGCCCCAAATTCGATAGAGAAGAGTACTTATCGGACTTGGCTGTCAAAATCAACTGCATAAAAGACACCCCTCTAACTCATCGTTTCATAGACGAGGCCATTTTTACTATCGAAGATATGAAACAAAACGCCTAACTTAGCATATGATTAACTAGGTGGTTGAAATGAAAAAGGACGAATTCAAACGCTTTGTATCGAAGCATCCTGCCTTAGTCGAAGTAGTCGCAAATAAGACTCACTCCTGGCAGGATCTTTTTGAAGTATACGACCTCTATGGCGAGAACGAGGACATGTGGGATAGATACCTCAAAAATGGCACGACTTCCGAGGCCACATCGAATGCCAAATTGAACACTCTCGGAGAACTCACCAAACTGTTCAAAAATGTGAACATCGAAAATGTCCAAAAGTACATCGACACGGCCCAAAAAGCCATCGGCGTAATCCAAGAACTCACTGGAGCTGGCGCAGCAGAAACGGTAACCAAAGGTCCCGCGGCCTCTCGTCCGATAAATAAGATATTCGAGGACTGATATGCAACTGATAACATTGTACGCCCTAAAAGGCGATTCCAAAATGCACGCATTCCTTCGCGAAAACTCCGAATGGTACAAAGCTCTCAATCGAAATGCCTCCAATTACAAAACTTTCGTAAGTGCGATGAAGAAAAAGTACAAACTGAATCCGACCGACAAAATAAGCGGAGCTCTAGACAACCTCGACCTCATCTCGACCGTAATTGAGACTGTCAAGTAGACTGTTCACGAGTCCCTTAGACGTTGCCAAAAAAGCTTCACTCGTGCTATACTAGAGATGGTAAAAAAGAATAAAAAATACATAAAATTTGACAAAATTACAATTTTGTGTTAAAATACCCACCAATTAAAGAAATTAAGGGGGATTTTTATGAAAGGATACATTCTCGACTACGTTAATGAAAACGAGTATCACAAACTCGAGCGTGCTTTAAAAAAGTACAACATGCTTGCGTATAAGAAGTTGAACTTCGAGTACTATCCAGCACTCAGAAGTGGAAACTTCCTAGGCGATAAAGTCGATGTGAACAAAAAAGAAGGACGAATCACGTACGAGCTCAAACTTCCGAGCGACCACATGTTCTCGCAAGTTCACGGCGACGTCAAACTTCACTACATCGTCTATTCCAAAGAGGGCATAGTGATGCTCGATACGATTACTCCGTCTGACATTCTCTTAGAAGGCCACATGGCCGAACTCACAACCTACAAAGGTGTCATGATTAGTAAACAGAACGAAGCGAAAGATATGTTCAAAATAGACTTACTCAACATGTTGAATAAGTAAAAAAATCCGAATCGGTAAATCGATTTGGACTTTTTTATATGCTTTTGGATTTTGAAGGAGTACTCAAAAGTCCTTCCTCGAGACAAAGCTCGGCAACTACATCTGGAGTAGAGTTGATTAAATACTTGTACAACAACTCGCCAGAAATCTGTCTACTCAAAATTTGGACGTTTTCTCCATAAGATTTGATGCTCTTTAACTTGGACAAGACGAGTCTTCTAACCATAGATTCCGAAGTCCCACCGTATACGACGGCTTTGAATCCATGCATACTGACGGTCACGTCGTTACCTTTCGTAGTCTCCAAAGAAACCTGCTCGACAAATTCGTCGATATCTCTGTCTAAATATATCGTTTTCATAACTTTCATTCCTTTCTTTTGTCATTATGTATTTTATGACGCGCGAACGACATTGTATCATACTTTTGATACAAAAGTCTAGTAAAATTTTTGTCGCCTCGACACTTTGCAAAATAAAACCCGCAATTTTTACTACGGGATATCTTTCTCATGGTGCGAGTAACAGGACTTGAACCTGCACGGTATAACCACTAGATCCTAAGTCTAGCGCGTCTGCCAGTTCCGCCATACTCGCAAAAT
>CAYYLF010000034.1:0-14825 GCA_964472425.1 uncultured Muribaculaceae bacterium
TACTATAGATAGCATTCGTCGTATAAGAATTTCTATCGAATTTACTCTTGAACTTGGGATATCCGAAATCGCTTTTGAAGAACCTTTGGAAATTGTTATCCAAGTGAAAAAGAGTAGACCTAATTAGACAACTGTCTGCATCCTGTAAGAAGGGATAATCACATTTCAAATTGTGAGAATAATCGTTTATGTTCTCAAATTTGTTTTTATATCCATTTTCTTTCATGACATCAAGATAATGATTATAGACGAATCGCGAACAACCTACAAATCGGTTGATACTTTGTCTTTGTTCGGAAGTCGGATACAATCTAAACTTATATGCTCTATACATACTCAATTCCCCCTTAGGCTTTGTATATATCTATTATAAAATGATGGCCTAAAATACTCAAGGAATTAATAAGATTTTGGCCTCCAAAATTATACAAAAGATTGTAAATTATGACGAATTATTTACCTTTGATAACAGCTCAGAGAATCTACTCACAATTTGAGTACTTTCCTTGAAGATAAAAAAGAATACATCGACATCGATATAAAGTAATTTGAGCAAATCGGGTTTATGATTTGTTCTTTTTCTGGTATAATAAGTTTAGAAGATAGGAGAGATATCGATGAAAAAATTAGATAATAAGGTCGCCATCGTGACCGGAGGAGCGATGGGAAATGGGCTCGGAATAGCCAAAGTGTTTTTAGGATACGGGGCGAGGGTGGCCATCTTAGATTATGCGGACGAATTGGAGTCGACGATTGCAAGTTTGAAAACTCAGTATCCGGAAGAGAAGATGTGCGGTTATAAAGTCGACATTCGCGATGGTGAGCTCGTAGAGAAGTGTGTCGACGAGATTGCGAGCAAGTGGGGACATATCGACGTACTCGTGAACAATGCAGGCGTTTGTAGATTGGAGACGTTTTTGGAGATGAGCGACGAGGTGAGAGACTTCCATTTCGACATCAACATCAAGGGAACTTGGAATGTCACGAAGGCGGTCGTTCCTCACATGAAGAAAAACGAGGAGTCTTCTATCGTCAACCTCTCTTCGGTTACAGGTCCTATGGTCGCGGATAGTGGCGAGGTGGCATATGCGACTACTAAGGCCGCTTTGATGGGATTTTCGAAGGCCTTGGCGGTCGAGTTAGTCGGTTACAACATCAGGTCGAACGCCATCTTACCGGGATACATTTTGACTCCGATGGTCGAGGGGATGAGCAAATTATCCGACCCCGAAAATCCAAAAGCAGTCATCGACGGGATAGCCGCGGCCATTCCCATGAAGAGATTGGGTACAATCGAGGAGTTGGGCGAATTGGCAGCTTTCTTGGCGAGTGGCGAATCTTCTTATATAACTGGACACGAGTTCGTCATCGATGGGGGAAGTACTTTACCAGAAACTATGACGATGGGCGTATAAACAGGTGCATGGACATCTGTTTTTTGGTATAATGGATTTACGAGGTATGTTTATGTTTAAAAAATGTTTGTTTGGCTTGGGAGTACTGTTTTTATTGTGTGGATGTGGAAATGACAAATTATACGGAGGATTCGAACATTTCGATTTGAAGGATAAAGATTTGAGTTGCAGTTACGTTCAGACTGAGGACGATGGCCGGACTATGGAATATTACATAGTCGACATCACTCCTACAGGTTACGAATCGAGGGCGACGGGCTTATTTTATAAAGTGGGCCAGGACGATTACATTTTGCTCGAGAAATTCGACATGATGTCGGCGTCCCTCTCATACGGGTGTGCATCCAACGTGAAGTTTTATAAAGATAAACTCTACGGAATAGGGGGCGAGACTATAGGAAATTCGGTTACTTTCGTATACGAGTTAGATGGAGCGAAGAGCGAAAAAAAGGAGTTGCCTTTGAAATATGGAGAATATTCTATAGGATTGATGGGCAGCATAGATGAAGTGAGCGATGATAGAATAGAGTTATCTAGTATCATTTTCGAGGACGAGCACAACGTTATACGCGATTTTTCCTGTTCGCTAGAAACGTACGAATGTGAGAAAATTGAGAAGTGATTATGAAGAAAAAAGTCGAGACAATTTTGTCCTATCTGTTTTTTACTTTGGGAATAGTTTTGCCGATAATATTCGTCTTTTGTTGGAGCAAAGGTATGCTCGTCGATTATGCTGGTCGAATGAGAGTCGCGATTATCTTCGGTTTTGGGATTAGTGAGGTTGCAAGTTTATATTTGGGGAATTTGTTCTTGTCGCTCGGTAAAGGTATTCGGACGAATTTGAAGGTAGGCATGTGCATCTATTTCTTGTTCTATATGGCTTTGGTATTTTTCTTCACGGCTAGGAGTTTTAACCCGTCATTAGATTTGAGCAGCAAGACGTTCAATCTCGTTCCATTTAAAGATACGGTTGAGTTGATTGTAGATGTCGTAAATCACGGTTTTGAAACTCGATTGGTCATGATATTCGGCAACATATTGTTGCTCGTGCCGTTAGGTTTCTTTTTGCCGAGGATGTTTCAAAAACTTAAAAATTCTTTGCCAAAGTATTGTCTTTGTGTATTGGGATTCGCTTTGTTAGTCGAAAGTGTTCAGTTGTTCGTCGGATTTGGAGTGTTCGATATCGACGACGTCATCTTAAATTCGCTCGGGGGAATTTATGCTTTTCCCCTTTTAAACAAATGTTTTTTAGGTCGAGTTTTGGATAGAATATTTCTCTTAACTGGGGATAAGCTCAGTAAAAAGGATATCGTTTTATCCACCAGTTTAATAGGAATAGTCGTTTCGGCTTTTATCTACAGCATTTACGTTTATTGGTATAAAGACCCGGCCATCGAGATAAGCATCGAAGACGATGTCGAGACTTGTACAGTGGGGGAAAGTAAATTGTACGAGGGCGATTATTACGAGTATTATTACCCTTGTGAAAATACAGACAATCTTTATGTGATATTCAATCGCAAGAAGAAGTTCAATTTGAAGGATTTGATGAACGGAAAGGTTAAAACCCGATACTCGGTGTATTTCGACGAATCCGACCTTCGCGGTGCCTCATCGATAGAAGTGAAGCCGAAATATCCGATTTTAACGATAGAGGGAGAAGCGACGAGCTCGACTATCTTATATTCAATCGAGGACGAATCGATAGTTCACTTTGTCGATTCCAGATTGGTAAGCGAAGTAGGCGGTCCACTCACTTTGGAAGTCATGGCCATACCTGGGCGAAGGGGAAGTACGAAAGTCGTCTTCGAAATCTACGATGAGACGATGAGCAAACCGGCGAAGACGATAGAATACGAGTTCTCAGTCGACGAGAACGGGAAGGTCGAGTATAAATCTACAAAAGGTTAAAAGAAAGAAGGAGATACGATGGAATTAGTAAAAGCTGGAGAGAAGACGTATTATATAAAAAATGCGACGAATATAGGAATTTATAAGGTAAATGAAAACGAAGTTTATTTGATAGACGCGGGCAACGACAAGGATGCGGGAAAGAAGATTTTAAAAATCGTCGCCGAGCAAGGGTGGATTGTCAAAGGAATAATCGCGACTCACTCGAATGCGGACCATATCGGCGGATGCAAGGTCATCCAAGATAGGACGGGATGTGAAGTTTTGGCTCACGGAATGGAGGGGTGTTTTACCAAGTATCCCGTGCTCGAACCGTCTTTCTTGTACGGAGGGTATCCATTCAAAGATTTGAAAAACAAATTTTTGCTCGCTCAGGGTGTCGAAGTGAAACCGCTCGACGAGAATTTGCCTGAGGGGCTCGAGTACTTTTCTTTGAAGGGGCATTTCTTCGACATGGTAGGAATTCGAACGAGCGACGACGTGTACTTTTTAGGAGATTCGCTTTTCAGCGAAGAGACAATTTCGAAGTATCACCTTTTCTTCGTGTACGATGTGAGAGAGTTTTTGAATACTTTGGAGTATTTGAAAAATATGAAAGGTGTCTTGTTCATTCCCGCACATTGTGAAGCGACCGAGGATATAAGTGAACTCGTTCTTTCGAACGAGGAGAAAGTCCACGAAGTCCTCGACAAAATATGTGAGCTTTGTACGGATGGAAGGACTTTCGAAGGTATTTTGAAGAGTGTTTTCGAGGAGTATAAACTCAAAATGGACGCGAATCAATACGTTTTGGTCGGCAGTACAGTTCGTTCTTATCTTTCATATCTATGCGACGAAGGAAAAATCGGATACGAGTTTAGGAATAACGAGATGGTTTGGCGTGTAATCGAGGAAGGAGTGTAAACGAGTGGCAACATCTTTAGATTTTATTTGTTTCGTTTGTGAACAGCTACGAGGAGTGGGTGAAGTTCGATTCAAGAAGATGTTCGGAGAATATATGGTGTACGTGAACGATAAACCGGTCGTGATAGTGTGCGACGAGACGGCGTACGTGAAGAAGTTAAATTGTATAACCGAGTTGATGAAAGGGTACGAGGTCGGATGTCCTTACGAAGGAGCTAAAGAGCATTATGTGCTCGACGTGGATGACGAGGAGTTTTGTAGGAAAGTCGTGAGCGAAGTAGAGAAGGTTACGCCCGTCCCAAAGACCCGCAAGAAGAAAGGAAGCGTATGAATTATGGCATTCGATTATAAGAAGGAGTACAAAGAGTTTTATTTACCTAAGAATAAACCTTCCATCGTAGAGGTGCCGAGGATGAATTATTTGGCCGTGCGGGGCAAGGGCAATCCGAACGACGAGGATGGGGAATACAAAGCTTCTATCGGGTTGTTGTATGGAATAGCTTTCACTGTCAAGATGAGTTATAAGGGTGACCACAAGATAGATGGTTATTTCGAATACGTGGTTCCACCGCTCGAAGGTTTTTGGTGGCAAGAGGGTCAAAATCAGGAAGTCGATTATACGAGAAAAGACGCTTTCGAGTTCATTTCCGTCATTCGGTTGCCGGAGTTCGTCACGAAGGAGGAGTTCGACTGGGCCGTCGAGGAAGCAACTAGAAAGAAGGGCGTGGATTACTCGAAAGTGGAATTTTGGACTTACGATGAGGGCTTATGCGTGCAATGTATGCATTTGGGCTCGTACGATGAGGAACCTGCGACAATCGAAGCGATGCACGAGTTTATGAAAGAAAATGGATACGAACTCGACATTTCGAAGGAAAGAATGCACCACGAAATTTATCTATCCGACCCGAGAAAGTGTGCGCCTAGTAATCTTCGCACGGTCATAAGACATCCGATTAGAAAATTGTGAAAGGCACAGGTTAAGTGTCTTTTTTGTGTTCTCGTGTTGCAGTTTCTTTGACCGATATGATATACTGTTATTAGAAAGTAAGGAGAAATTGATTATGAGAAATGTAGGAACAGTCGTAAGGGGTATTCGTACTCCGATAATAAAAGAAAACGACGATTTGGCGAGTATAGTCGTCGATGCGATCGTGGCAGCAAGTGAGAGCGAAGGTTTCGCTTTCAGAGATAGAGATATAGTCGCGATTACGGAAGCGGTCGTCGGGATAAGTGAGGGCAATTATGTCACGGTAGACGAGATTGCCGAGGATTTGAGACGCAAGTTTCCTTCGAAGAAAATAGGCGTCGTATTTCCCATCTTGAGTCGAAATAGGTTTTCGATGATATTGAAGGGAATCGCTAGAGCGATGGATAAGGTAACCCTTCTTTTGAGTTTTCCAGCCGATGAGGTCGGGAACGGCATTTTGGACGAGAAGAGGTTGGATGAGAGCAAGTACGATTTAGGCTCAGTGATAAGTGAAGCAGAGTATGCCGAGACTTTTGGAGACTTTATACACCCTTTTACGGGTATCAACATGGTCGATTTTTATCGCAAGTTGGTCGAAGGAGAGAATTGCGAGGTGGAGTTCGTATTTTCGAACGATGCGAGGTCTATTTTAGATTATACTCGGGATGTCTTGACTTGCGATATTCATACGAGGGAGAAGACTAAGAAGAGTCTTTTGGACGCCGGAGCAAATTCAGTCTACGGTTTGTTCGAGGTCATGAGCGAACCGATAAACGGAAGTGGCTGCAATCCCAAGTACGGACTTTTGGGGTCGAACAAGTCGACCGAGGAAAGACTAAAGTTGTTCCCTAAGACGGGCGACAAGTTGGTCGTGGATATTCAGAATAAACTTATGGAGAAGACCGGCAAAAGAATAGAGGTCATGGTCTACGGAGATGGAGCCTTCAAAGACCCAGTCGGACACATTTGGGAACTCGCCGACCCAGTCGTGAGTCCGGCGTATACGAGCGGACTCGAAGGTACACCGAACGAGTTGAAACTCAAGTACATTTCCGACAACAAGTTCGCCGATTTGAAGGGCGAAGAGTTGAAAAATGCCATCAAGGAAGAAATCAAGAAGAAGAGTTCCGACCTCAAAGGAAACATGGCTTCGCAAGGTACGACTCCTCGAAGACTTACCGACTTGATTGGGTCGCTTTGCGACTTGACGAGCGGAAGTGGAGACAAGGGTACTCCAGTCGTGTTCATTCAAGGTTACTTCGACAACTTGGCGGATGAATAGTCCTAGTGAAACATTTTTATGAATTGTGTCAAATCTTTCACTCGTAGTGAAAGATTTTGTCGATTTTGGTAAAATCTTTCAGTATAATTATATCGAGGTGGGCAGATTATGATACAAAGAGAGCATTATATTAAACCAATTAGAGAGTTTTACGATTCTGATTTAATCAAGATAATCACAGGGATTCATCGGTGTGGGAAGTCAGTTATATTGGAGCAGATAAGAGATGAAATAAAAAGTAAGACAGACAACATCATTTATCTCAATTTTGAAAACAAGAAAACTTTTGCGAATATCAATTCGGTAGATAAGTTGTTCGATTACGTAGATAAGTTTAGAAAAAAGGGTAAGTGTTATATCTTTTTAGATGAGATTCAATTGCTCGATGGGTGGCAAGATGCTTGTAAAACTTTGAGGTTGTATGACAATTCTGTGTTCATAACTGGTTCGGATTCTAAGTTGTTGTCGAGAGAGTTTACCAAAGAGTTGAGTGGTCGGTATGTGGCTTTTAGGGTTAGACCTTTCGTCTACAAAGAAATACCAAAGTATGCCCTCGAGTTGGGTAAAGAAGCCGATGTGATGGATTATCTCGTATGGGGAGGATTTCCCAAGCGTGTAGAGTTCGAGAGTGAGGAGGCCATCAGACTATACTTGGACGATTTAGACGAAACCATAGTTATAAACGGCTTGATAAATCGTTACAAAATCAAAAAAGTAGGGTTGTTTAGAAGCTTAGTCGATTTCGTATTGAGGTCTAATGGTCGTGTCATTTCGGCCCCGTCTATACAAAAGTACATAAAAGATAAGCAAGAGAGTTGTTCGTTAAATACGATTATCAAGTATTTGGGTTATTTGGAAGAGGCATACATCATCGAAAAAGTGAACCAGTATTCGACTAAAACGAAATCTCTACTTTCTTATTATCATAAGGTATACGATGAGGACGTGGCTTTCAATTCTATTCGTTGTTTCGATAGACGTTACGATTTGTCTCACAATATGGAGAACATCGTCTACAACGAACTCATTTACATGGGTTATATGGTTAGTGTATATAATAATAAAGGCAAAGAAATAGATTTCTTGGCTCAGAAGGATAACAAGCAGTATTATATTCAGGTTGCTTTGAGTGTCGCGGAGGACAAAGCTTACGAGCGGGAACTTAGAGCGTTTAAAGATATAGACAATTTATCACAGAAGATAATCATCACGAACGACGAATTAGATTATTCGACTAGTGTAGTGAAACATATCAAATTTAAAGATTTTCTGCTGATGGAAAGTTTAGATGAAAACTAAAAAAGGCCGTGAGCCTTTTTTCTTATGAATTTTTTTCGTTTTCGTCATCTTCGAGGGTAATAAGTTCGCCAGGTGTGCAGTTGAGGAGGCGACAGAAATCCTCTATATATTTAAATGATATAGAAGTAGTTTCACCATTTATAATTCTGTTTATGTTACGTGAGGTTATGTTTGTTTGTTGACATAGCCAATACTTAGATTTGCCGTTTTTCTTTAAGAGTTTAACTATATTAATTTTTACCATTCTAAGTCACCTATTAGCATTGTAAAGGATAAATGATTTAAAAATAAGTTATTCATAAATAAGATACTTGCACTACCTGCATTGTTGAAGTATAATGTTGGTATGATAGAAAAGAGGAATGTGAAAGGTGAAAAAGCAATATAAGATGTTAGTGGGTATTATAGTATTGGGAACGACGTTTTATCTCGGCAGTTTGTCCAATAGACTTGAACGTAAGATTATCACCCCTCATAGTGATAGTATGATTGCTATGTACATTCAAGATGAGGAAGGCAACTATCAGTTGAGTGACGCTCAAAAATTCCCTACAGATGGATATGTTTTGAATACTGAGAAAAGCAGTTGCAAGAATGGAGGCAAGATAACTCAAAATGCCAGTACAAAAGCACTGAGTTTGAAAGTCAAGACGAGCGATGAGTGTACAGTTTATTTCGATGTTGTGACTAGTAAGAATCCTTCCGCGGATATGTTGATTGCAAAGGCAAACGACGCGAGTATAACGACATATGCATCAGGAAACAAAAAGGAGATGTTCGTCTTCGACCATCCAGAAGCAACTCAGACAACCGGGTGGAGCGAAGAAGAGAGAAGAGATTATAGATATATAGGAAATGAGCCTAATAATTATATAACATTTAACGACGAAACATGGAGAATAATAGGAATATTCACAGTTGAGACAGAGTCAGAAGAAAAGAAATCTTTAATGAAAATAATAAGTGACCAATTTATAGGAGGATTAGGCTGGAATTCAAGTCGTAATGAATGGAGTACATCGTCATTACAAAATCTATTAAATGGGGAATACTATAATACAGAAGGAAGTTTCAGTTATACATATAATAATATGATGGAAGGAAATCAAACAGTAACCATACAAAAAGGCCTGAATGCGACTGCGAGAAGTCAAATCGCGAAAGTAAAATGGTACTTAGGAGGCTCAAGTACAGTCCAAAATTTAGGAGGTCCAGACTATTATAACTTTGAGAGAGGAGAGACCACCTGTGTAACGACCGGAAACTGTAGTGGAGAAATAAGAACTACTAGTATAATACAAAATGTAGGACTAATGTATCCAAGTGATTATGTATATACATATGCCAACGGAGTAAATGATAAATGTTACACAGATGGATATTATTGTGATGCTTCACATGGAGGAAACCCAAGTGCAGGCTGGTTATTTAACAATCGTTCCCAATGGACTCTGTCGCCGAATGCGGAGAATGCGTATAATGCGTTCCTTGTGTACTCGAGCGGATTGAAAAGCAGTATTGCGTATGTCTCGCAGGGTGTTTGGCCAGTGGTCTTTCTGGATTCGAAAATCGCCATAATAGACGGGGACGGAAGTCAAGGAAATCCGTATCTTCTAGGGGAATAATATATAAGAAAAAAGTCAACGTGACCAATAAAAGCGTTGACTTTTATTATGTATGAATAATCTGTTTATCTTTTGTTTGACAGATTAGACTGTGATTTTTTCTAGAATTTCGAGGTCAAAAATGATAGGTTTAAGTTGTGAAAGAATTTTCTTTTAGAGCCGTGGAGTACAAAGTGTACGACGGGGAGTTGATTTATGGGCGTGGGCTTGGTAAAATAGAAACGTTAACCACGGGAAGTAGGTAGGTATTTATGAACACGGATTTTGGTATCGATATAATCATGGATTATGTGGGAAGGGAGAACTTTATCAAGGGTAAGAATTATTTTCCTTTCTATGTGCGATTCGTCGGAACGACGGCTTCTAAGACAGAGAAGTTGCATTTTTTCCGTGTCAATTCGGAGAGGGAGCCGATTACTTACTCGGTAAAAATACGGATGGAGGGGGCTGAGATTGTGGAAAGTACGTGTACTTGTCCACAGTTCGACATCGAAGGTTGTTGTAAGCACATTGCGGCAAGTCTCTACAATTATCGCGAGGAGCTGTTCCCGATAAGCGAGGAAGAACAGAAGTTGATGGTGTCGAAAGCCATCTTGGAGGATTTGTACAAAAATAGAACTGTGCACAAGGTAGGAGTAAAGAAGCAGGTTCACTTGGAGATATATTTGGAGTTTTTATATAGAAAGTCGGAATTGAGTGTCGTATTCAAAATCGGTGAGAACAAGTTATACAATTTGAATTCGAAGTTGTCTCAGTTCATACGAGTGTATAAATCGGAAGGTAGTTTGCTTTTTGGCAAGGACTTTATTTACGATACGGACACGAATTTCTTTGCTAAAGAGGATGAGACCATTATCGATTATTTAATCGAATACGATAAGCGAGCGTATTATTCGGTTCGCGAGGTCAAGCTCGATGGCGAGGATATTTGGGAATTCTTGCAATTGGTTCGTAATAGAGAACTATATTATCTCGAATCGGAGTCTCAAAAGTCTTATCGCAGGGTTAGGGCCATCGAGGAGAGAAATCCTTACAAGTTTTCGCTTTCTAAAGAAAACGGTTTTTATACTTTGAAGTTGGAAGATAGACCGCATTTCTTGATGAACGATGCGTGTTTTACGTGCGAGAACGACGTGATATACAAGTTGCCATCCAAAATCGCGACCGTATTTTATAGTATGGAAAATCACGAAATGAATGAACTTACGTTCCGCGAGGACGATTTGGAGAAGTTCGTCGGAGGAATGTTACCCGTCATAAAGGAGAACGTCTCTTTAGATGAGTCCGTACAGGATGTGGTCGTCGTAGGGGTGAAACCGATACCAAAACTGTATTTGGATTTCAAGCGAGGTTTAATCATATTGAACGTGAAGTTCGATTACAATGGGGAAGTCGTCGATTCTTTCGAAGAGAACGAGAAAATCGTGAGAGATTACGAGGTCGAGATGGAAGTTTTGAAGTCGGTGACGGCCTCGGGTTTCTTGGAAGGAGACAAATTCTTCTATCTGGACGACATGGATTTGATAGGAGATTTCTTGGAGAACGAGTTGGACGTTTTGGCGGGTAAGTATGAGATTTTCTCTTCTCAGAGAATCAAGAGTACCAACTTCTTGAAGGATAATCACATCAAGTCTAGTTTTGGCATAGGTAAGGACAATATACTCCGTTACGAGTTCGACTTTGGAGGCATTGCGAACGAGGAGATAGTCGACATTTTGGAGACTTTGAAACGCAAGAAGAAGTATTATAGGCTCAAAAGTGGAGATTTTCTCAACTTGGAAGAGAATACGGATTTGCAAGAGCTCGAAAGATTGGTCGATGCGATGGATTTATCGGATGGCGATTTGAAGGAGGGTACCGGTGAGATACCTAAGTATAGGGCCGTGTATTTGGATTCTTTGAAGAAGGACAAATATCACATCATCAGTACGAACAATCTGTTCGACGAGTTAATCGGTAAGTTCAATTCTTACAAGGATGCGACCGTCGATTTTGCAAAAAAAGACGAGAAGATTTTGCGAGATTATCAACAGACGGGCGTGAGATGGCTTTACAATGTCTACAAGTGCGGTTTTGGCGGAATTCTCGCGGACGAGATGGGTCTCGGTAAATCGATACAGTTGATATGTTTTATCAAGGAAATTTTGAAAGAAAAACCGGAGACAAAAGTTCTAATCGTGGCTCCGACTTCGCTCATCTACAATTGGAAGAACGAATTCGACAAGTTCGGAAGTGAAATTTCTTACAAGGTGTTTGCCGAGAACAAAGAGGCCCGTAAACATGACTTCGAGAATTTGGATGGGGTGAGCGTACTCATCACGACTTATGGACTCGTCAGACGAGATAAAGAGGAGTACGAAAAAATAGAATTCGAATTGATAGCTATCGATGAGGCCCAGAATATCAAGAATACGAATGCCCAGATGACGAAGGTCGTGAAGTCATTGAAAGCTTCTACTAAGGTGGCTTTGACGGGAACGCCGCTCGAAAATTCGGTCATGGAATTGTGGAGCATATTCGATTTCATCATGCCGGGCTATTTGGCGGGGATGCTCACTTTTCAAAGAAAGTACAACATCAAAGATGTCGATGAGGAGCATTTGAAACATTTGGATTCTTTGAATAAGCAGATTGCGCCTTTCATCTTGCGACGGAAGAAAAAGGATGTCGTCAAGGAATTGCCAGACAAAATCGAAAACAACATCTTCATCGATTTGAACGACGAACAGAAGAAGTTGTATGCAGCTCAGCTCGAGAAGACGAAGAAGGAAATCGACGAAGTGATAGCAGAAGAAGGGTTCGAGAAGGCCAATTTCAAGATTTTGCAGTTACTCATGAAATTGAGGCAACTCTGTATAGACCCGTCTATCATCTACGAGGACTACAAGGGTGGAAGTGCGAAGATAGAGAATCTCGTTTCCATCACGAAAGATATAATCGAAAATGGACACAAAATTTTGTTGTTTACAAGTTTCAAGACGGCCTTGGACATAGTCAATAGAGAGTTTACGAATGCGGGCATTTCGACTTACGTGATTGATGGAAGTGTGAGTGCCAAGAAGCGAATGGAACTAGTCGACAAGTTCAATTCGGACGACACGAACGTGTTTCTCATCACTTTGAAATCGGGCGGTACGGGTCTCAACCTCACGAGTGCGGACGTCGTAATACACTTAGATTTGTGGTGGAATCCACAGGTCGAGAATCAGGCGACCGACCGGGCTCATAGAATAGGGCAAAAGAATACGGTCGAGGTCATCAAACTCATCTGCAAAGGGACGATAGAAGAGAGAATTTTGGAGCTACAAAACAAGAAAAAGGTTCTCTCCGATAAACTCATAGAGGGTGAAAATAGAGACCAAAATATCATTTCGAAGTTGTCCGAGAAGGATATCAAGAATCTCCTTTCCTTGGATAACGACGAGAGCGAAGACTGACAGAGGCTTTCTTTTTGTTTGCTTTTGGGCTTGAATTATTTGACACAATAGGATATAATCTTTATTAGAATAAAGGGTGATGTATTGTGGCGAAGATTACAGGTCTATGTGCACATGAAATATTAGATTCGAGAGGTAATCCAACTGTATATTGCGAGATGCGGGTGGACGATTCTATCTTCGTCAGTGCCGGTGTTCCTTCGGGAGCTTCAACGGGCGAGAAGGAAGCTTTGGAACTTCGCGACGCAGTTTTGAGCCGTTACGATGGGAAGGGCGTCAAAAGGGCAGTTACCAATGTGAACGAGATTATCAAACCCGAAATAATGGGCATGGAATTAAATCAGAAAGCAATCGACGATAAGATGCTTCGAATGGATGGAACTTCTAACAAGTCCGCTTTAGGAGCCAATGCGATTTTGGCCGTGTCTTTGTGCGTCATGAAGGCCTTGGCTGCCGTCGAAGGCAAGGAACTTTACGAGGGGCTGAGTAGAGGTAGCATTTCTATGCCTATCGCCATGATGAACATTTTAAACGGAGGAATGCACGCAGGAAACGGCGTCGATATTCAGGAGTTCATGATTGTCCCGACCGTAAAGACCATCCACGAACGCGTGAGATGTGGGGCCGAAATTTTCCACAAGTTGTCCGAAATTTTGAAGAAAAAAGGTCTTACGACCGGGCTCGGCGACGAGGGCGGTTATGCTCCCAAATTGGTAAGCAACACGGAAGCTTTAGATTTGATAGTCGAAGCTATCAGAAAGGCTGGGTATGTACCGGGCAAAAATGTCTACATTGCGTTGGACGTGGCCGCGAACTCATTTTACAATAAAGAGACCGGGTTATATAAAATAGACAATACCAAGTTGTCGAAAGAAGGATTACTCAGTTATTATAAATATATTTGTGAGAAGTATCCTATCATAAGCATCGAGGATCCTTTCGAGGAAAACGATGTCGAGTCGCTTGCAAAGATAACGGAGTTGTTGGGAGATAAAATCATGATAGTCGGGGACGATTATTTCGTCACGAATAGCAAGTTGTTAGGAGAAGCCGTTACCAAAAAGGCGGGCAATGCCGTACTCTTAAAACCAAATCAAGTAGGAACCGTATCCGAGATGATGGAAACGATAAGAGTTGCGCGCGACAATCATTATAAAACTATCATAAGTCATCGAAGTGGCGAGACGAACGATACGGCCATTGCCGATATCGCGGTCGGGCTCAATATCGGATTTATCAAGACCGGTTCTCTTTCGCGAGGTGAGAGGATTGCCAAATATAATAGACTCATGCTTATCGAGGATAAACTCTTAGGAAAGAACAATTTAGGGTGATGTAGATGAGAAGATTTTTACACGGAATCGGTAATGCCTTTTTGACGATAGTCATGTTGATATTAATCGTGTACGGATGGATGTTCGTCGAGATAAAGTTGATGCTCAAGAGTTATCCTGAACTATTTGGTTACATTTTCTATCTTCAAGAGGAGGGAGATATGAGTCCTCAGTTCGAACCGCAAGATGTCATTCTTGTAAAGAAGGGCGAAGAGTATCAGTCTGGAGATATAGTGTTGTATTTCGACAGCAAGGATAGCAAGTACAAAATACACAATGTAGTCAGCAAAGATTCGACTAAGACGGTTACGAAGTGTGCAATGTGTGATGAGAATAATGAACCTGTGAGCAACGACAATATAGTCGGCAAGGCGGTAGGAAAGGTCATGTTCATGGGCGCGATAGTCAGTTTCTTTTCACAAAAAATCGTATTGATTTTGTTCGCGATTGTCGGAGTGACATTTTTAGTAGTAAGTCAATATTTCGAGTATAAACCGAAAAAAGTGGTCGAAAAGATTACAGAAGTAAAATAATTATTGCAAAAATGCCATTTACTTGATAAAATAGGTAATGTCTTAGGACATTTCTGATGGCCTGTTGGTGAAGCGGTCTAACACATAGCCCTCTCAAGGCTACATACATGGGTTCA
>CAYYLF010000035.1:0-9773 GCA_964472425.1 uncultured Muribaculaceae bacterium
TTTTTATTTTATGAAGTTTCCTTCATCTACATACATTCTATCATATTTTTCTTTTCTTTTCAACGATAATCGAGGGTTTCTAAATACGATTGCCCGTAGATTATTTCTTGATTTTATCGAAATATCTATCAAAGTTGCTCTTCCGAGCTGCTTCTATCGCATCCAAAATCTGCTGACGATAAGATTCCTTATACCCGGATATGAATCTGTCACCTATGACAGTAAGAGGAACTCCCGTTATCTTAGCACCTATAGACTCGACAAACGAATCGTACAAAGCTTTGTTCTCGGGTACATCCCATACTTCCAAACCGTAAACATTATAATACTTTCCGTACTCTTCATCGATTTCCTCTAAGAACTCGTACTCTGATTCGCAATGTGGACAACCATCTCCCCAAAAGAGATAAATATTGACTTTCCCGTCCTCGCGAGTGATATCCGATTCCTTCGCATACTTTATGAACTTAGTCGTACTCACGAAAGTCTCGGGTTCTTCGGTCGGATTATCTTGCTTTTCATCGTTCTTCGAAGAACTTTCCTCTTCATCCTTTTTATTTTCTTCTTCCTTCAAAGCTGTTTCTTTTTCGTCCTCATTTCTCGTATTATAATTAGTAGAACTCTCCTTCGAGCCAGCACTAGCCAAGGCGACTCCTATTCCACCGCCCACCAATATTCCGACGAGCACGGCGACCAATATCACATAAGTTTCTTTCTTCACAAAAATCTCTCCACTCTCTAATCTATGTACTTACAAGTATAACACCAAACCGCGCGTTTGACAATCACTTATCCTATTTTAAAATCGCTCATCCAGAACTTATTAAAAGTTCGTAAGTTGCCCTTTTCCCCGTTGCATTATTTTTTCGTTCTGTTATAATGACATTGGAATAGGAGGATATCGATGAGAGTAATCCAAAATTTACTTTATTGCATAATCGTTTTGACCCTACTCGTCGTCGTCGGCAAACTGACCATCTCGATTCTCGCTCTCTACGTAATTGCAAGAGTACTAATCGGCATTTTGACAGACTAAAACAGTGGCGAACACATTTCACCTTTCGCCACTGTTTTTATATATCGCAATCGCATCCAGTATACCTTTATAAGGCAAAGTCGCACAAGTTTTCCGATTTGCCTGCTTGTATATCGTATCGAAAGCCAAAGCTTCGTTCAAAGTCTTCTCATCGTGAGTCCCGTCCTCGATTAATCTGTAAAAATCCTCGATAAATTTCTCGGCTTCCGCGACCGATTTGCCTATGAGTTCCTTCGTCATGATGGACGTACTCGCCGTACTGATTGCACATGCTTCCCCATCGAACTTGATGTCCATTATTTTGTCGTTCTCTATCTTCACCCACAAATCTATATTGTCGATGCACGAAGAATTGTTCGAATTGACCCCGATATAACTCTCGTTCGTCACCCTACTCTTATTTTCCGGATTCGTATAATTGTCCAATATGATATCTCTCTTCAAATTCTCATCCATCTAAATCATTTCCTTCATTATCTTGTCCCTATCGCTCAATAACTCGACCATCGTATCTATTTCCTCTTTCGTATTGTAAAAATAGAAACTGGCTCGAACCGTATTCTTAACTCCGACGGCTTTTTTCAAAATCTTAGCGCAATGATTGCCTGCTCGCACGCATACATTGTATTTGTTCAAATATATGGCCACGTCTTGAGGAAAGATTCCATCGACATTGAAAGCCAAAATGCCCGAATCGCATTCGTCATTTATGATATCGATAAACGGAATCTTAGATAACTGCTCGACCGCATACTTCTTGAGTGTTATCTCGTGATAGAAAATGTTGTCCATCCCGACGTTCTCCAAATAATTCACGGCCGCGCCCAATCCGATAACTCCTGCAATATTGGGAGTGCCAGCCTCCAATCTACTCGGCAACTCTTTCAAAAAAATCTCATTCTCGTTATCGAAAGACTCGTTCATTCCCCCGCCAAAATTGACCGGTATGAGATTATCCAAAAGCTCCTTCTTTCCATAGAGTACTCCTACCCCTGTCGGTCCACACATCTTGTGACCTGAAAAAGCCAGAAAATCGACATCCGTTTCTTGTACATCGCATTTTTTGTGTGGCACACTTTGCGCTCCATCGACGACGACGAATATGTTATTCGCGTGAGCGAACTCCGTAATCTCCTTTATCGGGCGAATGTCGCCGACTACATTCGTAATCTCGGCCAAAGCGATTACCTTCGTCTTGGGAGTCACAGTTCTCATGACTGCCTCCAAAGTCACGTGAAAATTTGCATCCAGGGGTACATACTTTATGACTGCTCCCGACTCTTTTGCGAGTCTGAACCAAGGCAATACGTTCGATGCGTGTTCCGAATCGCTTATCACGATTTCATCTCCCGCCTCGATGATGTTCGCAAAGAATCCGTTTACTATCATATTCAAAGACTCGGTCGCCCCACTCGTAAAGACGACCTCCTCACGATGTTTGGCATTGATAAACTTCTGCACCTTGTCCCGAGTCCCTTCGTAAGCCATATCGACCTTCAAACTCGTATCGTAATCTCCCCGATGGGCATTTGCACAATAATTAGAATAATAATCGACGACCGCATCTATCACGCATTGCGGTTTAAAAGTGGTCGCCCCATTGTCGAAATAAATTATGTCCTTATTTGCCATAGGAAAAACACCTTGTACATTCATGCGTTCACCTCCCTACGAGTATATTCTGTATCTTCTGTTTGACATCATCATCCATAATGGACATGATGAACCCTTCCTCGATGATTTTGACCGCATTCACGCGGCTTATACCTTTGCTCATCATATAGAAAAGTTCATCTTCTCTTATATGACCGACACTCACGCCGTGATTGGCCTCGACCTCGCTCGTATTGACTATCAAATTCGGAATGAGCACGTTCGAGAATTCGCTCTTGTTGAGCACCTTCGCGTACTCACTCAAGACATTTCCATGCGTCTCTCCGGCGACAGTTCCTTCCATGAGAACCTTGACCGTTCCTTCACGCTCGTTTATTCCCCGAATGTTGACTGTCCCTTCGATTTCGTCCCCGTAAAGTCTCGTCTCGATATTCAAATCGTACTTCACTTCCGAAATGAAAGCCGCATTCACGAAGAACTTCGCACGGTCGTTCGCCTCGATGATGATTTTCGTTCCCAAGTCGACTGCATAATCGAACATGTTGAACACGAGGCTGGCTCCCTTTTCGATTTCGAAGAACAAATCCATGTTGTTGTGCAAATTTATCGCATTCACGACGGCGTCACCTTTGATGACTATTCGGGCAGAGTCGTTGTATTTAGCCAAATCCGTAACTCCACCACTCAATACTATCTTATTCTCGTATTCACTATTCACCTACACTAAACGCCCCTTTAAACCCATTTTTCTCGATTTTTTGAGCCAACTGCTCGTCCCCTTCCATCGCAATCCGCCCTTCACTTAAAATATATACTTTGTCGGGTTTTAAATATTCTAATATGTTCGTATGGTGAGTGATAATCAAAATGGCCGCCTTAGTCTCATTCTTGTATTCCAAGAGTCCTCTCGTCAAAGTTCTCAAACTGTCGACGTCGAGTCCACTATCCAGTTCGTCCAAAAGAATCAAGCTAGGTCGCAAAACATCTATCTGTAAAAGCTCATTCTTTTTTTTCTCCCCTCCACTCATGTTCTCGTTTATGTTGTGATGGATAAAGCTCTTGTCTATTCCGAGCTTCTCGCAAGACGCATTCATTCGCTTATTAAATTCGAAGATGGATTCCTTTATTCCTCTGTCTTGCAAAGCAGCCCTGAGCATTTCCGCGTTCGTCACACCCGCTATTTCAGTCGGATTTTGGTTCAGCAAGAAAACGCCCCTGCGGGCTATCTCGTCGGGACTTAAGGTATCGATTCGTTCGTTATTGTACGCGATGGAACCCTTCGCCACCGTATAAGTCTTATCCCCCATAATCGTCTTACAAATGGTGCTCTTCCCCGTTCCATTTGGACCCATGATGACGTGAATTTCGCCCTTTGGAATGGACAGATTGAGACCATCTAAAATCGTCTTGCCGTCTACTTCGACACACAAATTTTCTATCTTCAGCATGATGAACCTCTACTTACTCTTCGCTTGAATATAGAAATAATCGACTATCTCCAACACGGCATATATCGTGATGACCAATCCGAGAGTCGAGAAAATCAAATTCGACACGAAAATCGTATAGAGTCCCATGATGAGGAGGATGAACCCGATGATGAGAGTCACGACCGAGTTTTTCTCCACCTTCACCAAGTTGGCTCCGATGGCAATCGTATTGAGCGCGTTTATGATAATCCAAAGACCGATGGCCAATCTCACGATAAACTCGATTGTACCGGAAAAGAATATGAAGATGACGCCCAAAACGACCATCATGGCACTGTAAAACGTATCGCCAGTCGTCTTGTCGACGCGCTTAGAGTCCATCACGAACTTCATTATTCCGAGAGCCAAGAAGACTCCACCGAAAATGTAAGAAATGAACTCCGTAATTCCTCCCGGATTGAACAACAGCAAAAGACCTATTATCAGGAATATGAGCGGCTGAACCAAACTTTTCTTACTTTCGTAACTTTTGATGACTATGCTTTGCATAAAAGACCACTTCTTTCTATAAATATTCTACCATCATCTTGCCGTTTTTTAAAGTCTCAATTTGTCGATTTGAGCTTGAAAATCTTCGCTTCGGCACACGAACGACCCGGATATTATTCCATCGGCCCCGCGCACTTTCGATACGGTCACCCCGTTCACCCCGCCGTCGACGAAAATCTCGAAATGATACCCTTTTTCCTCGCGGACGCGTACGAGTTCGCCAATTTTGTCGAGCGTCTCGTCGAGCATCGCTTGTCCACCTTTGCCGGGATGGACACTCATGATGAGGACCTCGTCCAAAATATCCATGTACTCGCTTATCTTCTCGACATCCGTCTCAGGATTGAGAGCCAAGCCACACTTCATGCCGAGCTCCTTTATGTAAGATAAAAGTCCTGCTAAATCGTCTTCCAATTCGGACTGTATAGTAATCGAATCGGCCTTCAAGCTCCCAAAAGTGCCGATATAATCGAATGGCCTCGAAACCATGAGGTGTACATTCAAAGGTTTCTCGCTTTCGTGCAAATGCTCGTAAGGCTTCGACCTTTCCGGAACGAACGAACCATCCATCACATCGACGTGCAAATAATCCGCATCCGTCTCGTTCACGCGCCTGATGGATTCCTCCTCGTCGTAATCGGAAGATAATATGGAAACTGCTATCTTCATTTCATTTCACCTCTAAACTTCACATAATTTTCATATCGGCTCTTCATGATTTTGCCGTCCATGTAGGCCTTTTTGACCCCGCAATTTTTCTCTCCGTCGTGTTCGCAATTTTGGAACTTACACCGAAGCCCTGCAAACTCCGGATAGACGCTCGCCAATTCCTTCCGCGGAAAATTCAAGTCGAGCGCACTGAAACCCGGCGTATCCGCGATGAGAGCTCCACCGATTTTAAATAACTCGACGTGTCTCGTCGTATGCACTCCCCGGCCTAAAGCCTCGCTTATCGGACTCGTTTTCAAATCCAAAGATTTATCCAATCTATTTAAGAGTGTACTCTTCCCGGCCCCAGTTTGACCTGTTATGACGACCGTTTTCCCGCGCAAGGCCCTCTTCAGCCGCCAAAGCTGCCTATTCGTGAACACTTTGTAACCCACTTTTTTATAATAAGCAAAGATTTTCTCGACATTCTTTCGCTCTTTTCTCTTCATCAAATCCAATTTCGAAATGACGATTATTGGCTCTATCCCGGCATGAGCGACCACCGCCAGTTGTTTATCCAAGAGGTTCATCGACAAATCCGGTTGCTTCACGCTCGTCAAGACGAGTCCGACGTCGACGTTGGCGATGGCCGGTCGAGCTAATTCGTTCTTGCGTTTCTTTATATCCATGATGTAAGCATTTTCCGTATCCACAACGACAAAGTCCCCTACGAGAGGGGTAACAGCGTCTTTTCTAAATTTGCCGCGAGCCCGACACTCGTACGTGTCGTCTCCGACTTGAACGGTGTAGAGGTTGCTCACTATCTTGACGATTTTGCCGTCCTTATTCATTTTGATTGTCACCTACATTGCCATCGTTCCCTGTCACATCCGGACTCGGAATATCGAGTGGTCCTTCGTCGAGTGGCTCCTGTGCTATAGTAACTGTAAACGAGCCGCCTGCCGAAATTCTCGAATTCGGTTGTCTACTCTGTTCGAATATAGTTCCCGGTGCATACTCATCGGTCGTCTCGTACTTAGGCGTAAACCTGAGCCCATTCTTCTCGGCAAAGGCCTCGATGTCCGCGAGCGTATAATCTCCACTCGTAAAATCTGGATAGACTTCTTCGATATCCGGATAATAGAGAGTTATCGTTCCTCCCTCTGGGACCTTCTCGCCAGCTTTAGGATTCTGGTCTATTATTTCGCTCGCTGTGTAATCTTTCGGATTGTCGACGGCCCTCTTCTCGGTCACGACGTTCATCTTATAAGTGCTCTCCAAAATGGCCTTGATTTCTATATAGTTGCGACCCGTGTAATCCTCCAATGTTAGAGAATTCTCTCCCGAAGAAACGTAGATGGTCACTTCGGTACCCTCTTTGACCGTTCTTCCCGCGGCCGGATCGGTCTTCACGACCTTCCCTTCCGGAATGGTATCTGAAGAGATGTATTTGAGTTCGGCATTGATGGTGAGTCCCTCTTCCATGAGTATCTCTTCGGCCTTCACTTCGTCCATCTCGGCGACTACTGGAACCTTGACGTTCCCGACATCCGTGAGCCTCGGCACTATCACGAAAATGGCTGTGACCAACACTACAATTCCCGTAAATATGGCCCCTAAGATTAAAAGCAATTTGTTCTCTTTCTTCACTTCATCCTCCGTCACTTTCTTCGAAATAACCGGCTGTGGTTCCTCTTGAACCGACTTCTTTGCCTCTTGTACAGTCTCCTTTATCTTCTTACTCGCTTGTTTATCTATCTCTTCGACTTCTGGAAACTCGAACTTGATGATTGCTTCGTTCACACGCGAATCGTCCATCGCCGTCTTGATATCGTCTAACATTTCCCTCGCATCGGCATATCTGTTTTTGGGATTCTTAGCCGTTGCACGCTTGATGATGTTCACGATAGAATTCGGAATATCTGGCAACTTCTCCTTTATGTTGGGAATCGGTTCTTTGAGTTGTTTTAACGCAATCTCGACCGCATTTTCGCCTCTAAACGGTAAACTTCCCGTCAGAAGCTCGTACATCAATATTCCCATCGAATAGATGTCACTTTGCATGGTCGAGCCCTTCCCACTCGCTTGTTCGGGTGGCAAATAATGGACACTTCCCATGACCGAATTGGTTTGAGTCAACTGAGTACTGTTCAAAGCCATCGCAATTCCGAAATCCGTAATCTTGACGAGCCCACTATCCAAAATCATGATATTCTGTGGCTTGATATCTCTATGTATTATGTAAGAATCGTGGGCCGTCGCGAGCCCGTCGCATATCTGCATCATGATGTCGATGACTTCGCTCAAGGTGAGTTTACCGCGTTTTTTGATGAGTTCCTTCAAGTGCTTGCCTTCGATATACTCCATGACGATATAATAAGAACCGTTATCTTCGCCGACGTCGTACACCTCGACTATGTTCGGATGGGACAACGACGAAGCACTCAGAGCCTCCCTTTGGAAACGTCTTACGAACTTCTCGTCCGTCGCCAAATCTCCTCTCAGAACCTTAACGGCGACGTTTCTGTCCAAAATAGTATCGTACGCCAAGTAGACATTAGCCATGCCGCCCTCACCTATCGACTTGATAATTTGATAGCGGTCGTTAATTTTCTGCCCCTTCATTATCATAAATCATTACTCTCCTTAACTAAGTACGCAACCGAGATATTGTCGGTTCCACCTCTCGAATTGCATTTTCTCACTAGTTTAGTAAGTTTGCTCTCGACATCCAATTCCTCGTCGTTTAAGATGTTC
Source organism: uncultured Muribaculaceae bacterium (assembly GCA_964472425.1). GTDB lineage: Bacteria > Bacillota_I > Bacilli_A > RF39 > UBA660 > RUG11867. Next base: position 8,035 of record CAYYLF010000035.1, read on the forward strand.
TCGATTTGCTCGGTCGAAAGCATATTCGTAAGCCCGTCGCTACAGAGTATTATCGCGTCGACATCCGTCTCGACCGCGAACTTATCCAACTCCTGTTTGTCCGATGCTCCGAGAGCCCTCATTAAAACGTTTTTCTTAGGATGATTCTGAGCTTCCTCCTCGGTCAACTCTCCCGACTCGACTAGCACACTCACCAAAGTATGATCCTTTGTTACTTTGTGTAATTTTTTGTTTTTTAGTACGAAGCCACTCGAATCTCCTATATTGCCGAATATCAGAAATTCGTCCGTCAAAATGGCCACGACCAACGTCGTTCCCATTCCCATACACTCCGGATTGTTGTTCGCATATTTGATGATTTCGGCATTTATGATGGCGACATTCTCGTCTAACCAATTTATCGCATCCAACTTGCTTCCTATCGACGAAAGAGCCTTGAACCTCTCGGACAAATGAGCAACCGCGATTCCACTCGCGACCTCGCCGGCTCTGTGTCCGCCCATCCCGTCCGCGACTATGAGCATGTGCTCGCCTAGCATATTTTTGACGATTATGACCGAATCTTCGTTGTGCGTCCGGACTATTCCCGGGTCGGTCAAATAAAATGATTGCATCTAATCTTTCACCTCGTTTGCACGGAGCTGACCGCAGGCGGCATCTATCGTTCCACCGAATTCCCGCCTCACGGTCACCGTTATACCATTTTTATTGAGTATCTCGAAAAACTCGTCCTTCTTCTTCGTACTAGACTTGCGAAATTCCAAATGGCTAGTCTCATTGTAAGGTATCAGGTTGACGTATACGTTCATACCTCTTAGAAGATTCACGAGTTCCCAAGCACACTCTTTAGTATCATTAACCCCATTAAGCATAACATATTCGATAGTCACCCGTCTATTAGTTTTTGCGATATAATGTCTAATTGCTTCTATCAAAGTGTCAATATTGTAAACCTTATTTATTTTCATGATTTTGTTTCTTATCTCGTCGTTTGGAGCGTGCAAGCTGACTGCCAAGTTGATTTGCAATGGGAAATCGGCAAATTCGTAAATCTTCGGCACCAATCCGCTCGTCGACACGGTTATATGTCTCGCCCCGATGGCCATTCCCTTCGCGTCGTTTATTATCTTCAAAAAGCGAATTATGTTGTCGTAATTGTCGAACGGTTCTCCTATGCCCATGACGACCACACTGCTGATTTTGAGCCCGGAGTCTTCTTCGATTTTTAATAACTGCCCGACTATCTCGCCCGGTTCCAAATTTCTCACCTTTTTGAGCCTGCCACTTTCGCAAAACGCACATCCCATGTTGCAGCCTATTTGCGAAGACACACACACGCTCGTTCCGTAATCGTGTTTCATGACGACAGCTTCGATTAAATTCCCGTCCCCAAGTTCGAACAGATACTTCAAAGCCGTCTCGCTCTCTTGCTTCTTTCTTATCACCAGTTCTTCTATATTAAAATTATTCTCGAGCACCTCGATAAATTCTTTTTTCAGATTCGTCATTTCATCGAACGACTTGACTCGTTTATCGTACAACCACTCGTATATTTGGATGGCTTTGAATGGTTTTACCCCTTCTCCATCGAGCCACGCGATGAGTTCATCTCTCGGTAAATCGTATATGTTCTTCATATAGCCGCATCACTTTCTATTAGGCTAATTATAACAAAAATGGCATTTTTTTACAACCACATTGCACTTTTATATGACCTTACACTCTCAAACTGGGTGAAC
>CAYYLF010000035.1:9873-14808 GCA_964472425.1 uncultured Muribaculaceae bacterium
GAAAGTGAACGAAAGTGAACGAAAGTGAACGAAAGTGAACGAAAGTGAACGAAAGTGAACGAAAGCACTTGAAGAATAATTCTTGATACCTTATAATCTAAATTGGTGATAATATGTACAGAGAAAGCGATACTTTAGAATTAAAAAGAGAACTGACCAAAGACATCAAAAGAGAAATAATCGCCTTTGCTAATACCCATGGTGGAACTATTTATGTGGGCATTTCCGATGATGGCAAAATACTTGGTCTCAAAAATGCGACTAAAGACTTGGAAGCATTGACTGGCATGATAAACGAAGGAATTAAGCCTGACCTTATTACTCATACCAAAATAGATATCGAAAAAAAGGGAAATAAAGACATCATCTCGATAAAAATACAAAGTGGTCCTAATAAGCCGTACTATCTTTCCGAGAAAGGTCTCAAACCATCCGGCGTTTATTTGAGACATGGTTCTTCGAGTATTCAGGCTTCCGATGAAATAATCAAACAGATGATATTCATAAATGACACTTTGCGATTCGAAGAAATCGAGTCCAAACAGCAAAATTTAACTTTCGATTACCTAATTAAAAAGTTTAAAGATAAAAACCTAGAAATAGACAATAAATGTCGTTTACTTAACCTCAGAAACGAGCATAATAAATATACAAATTTGGCTCTGCTCTTCTCTGATCAATGCCCTTTCACGATAAAATGTGCTATCTACAATGGTACAAGCAAAACGATTTTTCTAGACCGCAAAGAATTCACTGGCTCCCTTCTAAAACAAGTAGATGACATCTTTGAATATTTCGACTTATTCAACAAAATCAAGGGTGAAATAGTCGGTCTTACGAGAATAGATACGAAAGATTATCCAGACTATGCTCTTCGCGAATCGCTTTTGAATGCTGTAATACATCGGAGTTACTACTTCGATAGCAGTATCCTAGTTTCTCTATTTGACGACCGGTTCGAAATAGTTTCGATTGGCGGCTTGATAAACAGCATCTCTATAAAAGACATTTACAATGGTGTCTCCGCGTCTCGAAACCCCAATATTTCAAACATCTTTTATAGACTCGAATACGTCGAAAGTTATGGTACGGGCATCAATAGAATTATGGAAAGTTATAAACCATATAAATTGACTCCTGTTTTCAGAATAACCGAAAACTCTTTCGCCGTATCTTTGCCAAACATCAACTATGAAAAAAAGGAACTTACTCCTTCTTTAGACGTAAGTCAACTTACAAATCAAGAGCAAACGATAATAACTTACTTAAAAGAACATGATGAAATAAATCGTGAAACTATCGAAGAATTGTTCAACGTATCGAAGACGAGAGCCTACAATATAATAGATAGAATGCTAAAATATGGTTGGATAATAAAAAAAGATGTCGGGCGAAACACCACTTATTATCTAAGAAATGATAAAAAATAGACTTTTTACGGTCTATCTTTTTCATGTAAAACTAACTATTTTTCTTTTTCTTCTTTTCTTTTGCTTCGTTCCCTTCGTACGAAACTCGCAAAGTCAAGAACAACATTATCAAAGTGTTCAATGTGATACTTCCTCCGTAAGAAAGAAGAGGTACAGGCACACCCGTCAAAGGCATCAAGGCTAGTATTCCACCGAAATTGACGATGAGATGCAACAAAATCGTTATCATAGTCCCGTACGCAATCAAAGATCCGGTGAGATCTCGTGCTCCTTTGGCTATTTTTAAACACCTAAACAAGATGAACGCGTAGAGTAGAATTATTCCCGTCCCGGCTATACTACCGAGTTCCTCGACTACGATTGGAAATATGAAGTCCGTATGTGCTTCTGGCAAATACAAATACTTCTGAGTGCTGTTCCCTAACCCTACTCCGAAGAGCCCTCCGTTGTTGATTGCAATCATTCCGTTGCACACCTGGTAACCCGTCTTGTCGTTCGCTCTCGTGCAAGGCGCTCGGAAGTTCAACCTACTCGCCTGCTCGGCATTCAAAAACTTGCCCCCGAACAACATGAATACCCCGACCGCGACGACTCCCAAAGTGCCAACTATCTTGAATATCTTTACATCTTTATCCTTCTTATTGAAAGGTACGGCCATGAATATCAAGAAAACTGCCAAACTGATTATGACTCCCGTCCCTAAATCTGGCTGAAACACGATGAGCAAGGCCACAATTGCACATACGATAATCGGTCTTAGAAAGAAAAACCTCTTATCGCAATTTATATTTTCATCGAAATAACAAGCCAAATAGATTATGACCACCGACTTTGCAAACTCCGAAGGCTGCAAAGAGAATAAACCTAAATTATACCAACTTCTCGCCCCGTTGATGAACGTCGACTGTACGTACAGGCCTCCGAGCAATCCTATGATACCCATCATCATGAGACTCTTGAGATAATGATACTTACTAGTCGGAAAATGAATCAAAAAGAAGAAGCCAAACAAGAAACTCGCGACCATGACTATCAATTGTTTCTTAAAAAAGTAATACGAAGTGACATTGTATTGCAAGACTGAAGACACGTTCGAAGCACTGAAAACCATGACTAATCCTATGATACACATAAGTACCATGGCAACTAACAAAGGTTTATCTATTTTCTTAAACACTTTCTTCATAGTCTCACTCCATCATAAATATACCAAAAAATCGCTTTTTTTTCACTAAAAAAGTGACACCCGAGCGTCACCTTTACGTACATTCTAATTCTAAAGTCATTACACTAATACAATGTTGGACTCAGATAACTCCGAATTATCTAAAATCCATTGTTTCATAGTATCGTTTGATACAGATATCTTAATCGTATTCGAAACGTATGCGAGCATGTCCGTTTTTCCCGTGACTAAATTTACATCGAAGTTAGTTAAGTTTAGTTCTTTAAGTTTATTGCAGTTGTAGAACATTTGGGCCATGTTGGTTACTTTATTCGTTTTGAAGTTTTCTAAGCCTTTTATAGTTTGTAGATTGTTTTCTTGACGTTCTCCATCTAAATCCATTAAGAACATTCCATTCATATTAGTGACATTTTCCGTATTGAAGTTACTCAAATCCAAAGTCGTCAAACTGGTACATCCAGAAAACATCCATTTCATGCTAGTTACTTGACTTGTATCGAAATTATTTATGTTTAATTCTGCTAATTTTCTACATTGCCCAAACATACTCTCCATATCTGTTACTTTATTTGTAACAAAGTTGTTAACATTAAGTGATGTTAAGTTAGTACACCAATCAAACATATGACCCATGTTTGTAACATTATTAGTATTGAATTTGCTTACATCAAGCGAAGTGAGACTGCTACAACCCCAGAACATACTATGCATATTAGTTACATTGCCCGTATTGAAGTTACTTATATTCAGAGAAGTGAGACTGCCACATCCATAGAACATACCGCTCATATTGGTTACTTTGCTCGTATCAAAATTATCACCGAAGATTATTGATGTTAAACTACTACATCCATTAAACATGCCGGCCATATCTGTAACGTTGCTAGTATCAAAATTGCTTAAGTCCAAGTTTACTAAACTTCTGCAATCGTTAAAAAACGCCTCCATATTAGTAATGTTGTTTGTATCAAAATTGTTCCCAAATGTTATCGATGTTAAATCATTACATCCATTAAACATATGAAACATATTAGTTACACTGCTAGTATCAAAATTACTTAAATCTACATTCTTTAATTTGTTACAACCACTAAACATATCAGCCATAGTAGTCAATTTGAGAGTTGTAGATTTATTAGGAAATTTTATAATTTGTAGTTTGCTTTCTTTAAAACCATCCCCCGACCACATACTAAACATCATAGAAGTATCTGTTACATTGCTTAAATCAAAATTCGTTAAATCTATAACTTCTAAAGAAGTGCATTGATTAAACATACGATTCATTGTAATAACATTTTTTGTATCAAAACTACTTAAGTCCAATTCTTTTAAACTACTACATCCATTAAACATATTATCCATATATTGGACATTTTTTGTATCAAAATTACTTATATTTAGTTCTGTCAGACTATTACAATTTGTAAACATGTGACCCATGTTTGTAACTTTGCTAGTATCAAAATTACTCAAATCTAATGAAGTCAATTTTTGACAATCCCAAAACATATCGCACATTACAACTACATTTTTTGTGTTTAAATAATCTAATCCTTCTATGGTTTCTAAGTTATTGAAATTTCTAAATAAACAGCTACTATTTGGATTAGCAATCGCTTCTCCTTCTGTTTGAATGTAAGCGATATATCCGTCGTTCCCATCGGATACGAGATAACTCATAACAGTCTTATCTTGAGCACTCGATATGTCATAGGTGTAGGCCGCATTTTCTTTCGGATTCATAGTCGTTTCAAAGACTATCTTTTTGATGTCGCTTTTATGAGCCCACATCTTATCGTTGTAATCTCCTCCAACAGCCATTATCATATTCTCAGGTATCTTATTGCGGGAGTCTTCTGCCCAAAAGTTCGAGTAGAATACTGCATTCAAATCCGATTCTTGATTTACGTCTTCTAATCTATTCAAAGTTACAGTCAGTTCGTATTCGACAGTCGCTCCGACTGGTATTATCAAATCTTCAGCTAAGTTCTGTCTCGATGGTTCTTTACTTCTAGGTACCAAAGCATCCCTTATTACTGGTACAGCACTTCCATCTTCTGTGATGTAAGATAAGGTATAAGTCAAGCTGCCTGAAATAAAACTGTTTACTAACCCATCCCAAAACATGTTGACTCGGGCTTCGGCTGTTCCCGTATTTTCTATCAAAAACTTTTTCGTGATTGACTCCCCGAACTTGAGTTCGCCACTCACTCCGTTGTCGTTGTCCGCGAATCGGACACTCACTTTGGCTGTGGTGATAGTACTTTCCAGTTCCTTTTTTTGAGTCGACGTCGCAAAGTATGCGAATGAAACCGA
>CAYYLF010000036.1:0-14485 GCA_964472425.1 uncultured Muribaculaceae bacterium
TTCTTTCACTAGAGCGAATATTTCTAATTCTTTCTAATGTTCTTTCAAAATAATCTTCTCCAAAAATATAATTTGGATTTTTTAATCTCTCATCATCCATAACAACACCAGTAATTAAATATTCTTTTAAAACTTTTGTTGCCCATATTCTAAATTGTGTCGCCTTTTTTGAATTAACACGATAACCTACTGCAATAATCATATCTAAATTGTATATTTTAGATTTTCTTCCACCTGTACTTTCGTCGGAAATTCCGACAGAAGTTTCTTCCTTAAGTTCACCACTATTTAATATATTATTAATATGTTCTGTTATTGTACTTCTTCCTACTCCAAATAATTCAGCAATTAAATTTTGTGTTAACCAAATATCATTATTAATTAATAATACATTTACTTTAATATCGTTATTATCATCACGATAAATTAAAAAATCATGAGTAGTTATTTGTAAATCATTCTTCATTTATATTCACCTCTTTCTTATGTTCTTAAATGTTGTAATCACCTTTCTAAATTTACCCACGATAACACAATGATTTTATCAATCTTTATTGATTTTAGCAAACTTTTATTGAAAATGTGTAAGATCTAAAATTGATAAATTTTTTGTTTTAAGGGCTTAGCAGTGTTCTTAATTAAATCGTAATCAACCAGTTTATATTTGTTGAATTTTGTCGATTATCATTATTCATTTTGTTCACTTCCTATTCTACAGTTCATTTTTTGTTATAGAATAAATAATCTCGTCATTTCTTTCTTTTGTAAAATTATTTATTGCACTATCTCTTAATACGGCGTCTTTGTGCATACCTACTTTTTGCATAACTTTTCCACTTGCTGGATTTCCACTTATATAATCTGCTTCTACTAAATAAAAACCACATCCCCGTTCAAATAATATCCTCTCGTAATTTTATTAAAACTGTTTTTATCTAACCCTTTGGTTTGGCAATATCGAAATGAGACATTGCGCTTCCTTCTGGTAAAAATTCTAGTCTATCATTCAAAATGATAAAAGCTTTCCTCTGCTTATGAAAATCTCTTGCATCATCTTTTGTTTCGTATCTATAATCCATTTCTATTTCTCCTTTTAATTTATCATCTAAAGCATCTGTCAACCGTTTTATAATAGGAATACTCGTCTTGATTAATGTTCATTTACTTTTACAGAAATCTTTGAGAGGACATTCATCACATCTTTTTTTATTGCAAAATGAGTTCCCTATTTCCCATAAATACTTATCGATATCGCTCGGATTGACTTTCGACTCTTTTCCTATTGTAACATAAGTACTCGATAATTTGGCAATATCGCCATTACTAAGTTTTTTATCCTCGATTACTCCCGTTAAATAACTAATATCGATATCGTGTCTATCGATAGGGATACTTTCCATATCTTCCTTAAAATTGCATACCATCGCCTCACAAATCGTTCTTATTAACAGTCCTCCTGTTTTCTGACCGAAGCCCCCTATATTTCTGATAAAGTCTTCGAGTTCTTTAAAACTATTAAAAGATTTAAGATAATCTAAAATGTCGTCATATTCGATTAGCACTTTAGATAACTCGACCCATTTTTTACTCGCGACATTAGGGTACCTCGGATGAATGTTATTTACGATTATGTCTTTTAAGACATTTTCTTCCATCTTGACGACATAACCGGCGAAATAGTCGTCGAGTGCCTTCACGACTTTCTTTGTTCGCTTATAATCTATCACTTTCTCTTTAATCATACGATAAACTTCACATCCTTACGTCGTTCTTTTATTGTCTATGCGAGGCCTTCATTTGTTTTTCACAAAGAATCTTCTACGAATACTTTCTCTTTCGCAAATCGATTATGTCGGACTCCCTTTCGCCTGTACCTATCATTACGACAGGTATGCCCGTCTCCTTTTCGATTCTATCGACAAATTCTTTTACTTTGCTAGGCAACTTATCGTAATCCGTACATTTATACGATTCCCAATCGATATATTGAGCAAAATTGAGAACGATTCCAGTCGGCTTATTAATCGTACAATTGTATTTCAACCTCTGCCAACTCATTTCGAAAACTCGCCTTTTTTTCTTGGTGACGGTAGTATATTCTTCTAAAACTCCATCGTATCCACATCTTTTAGAAACTTCCTCCCAAGTGATTTCTTTGCTATCGGCATAATCGCCACTATAAATATCGCCCAACTCGGTCGCATTACTTATTCTGATGGGATAAGGTCTTATAATCATATAAATATCCTTCACTTTGAATGGACTGCACCCGGCATCCGCAAGTAACTGACTGGCACTACACATTCTACTCGTTACGTTTGGATAATCGAGTCCATAATTGATGTCGAGGTCTTGTCCTTGGGCTCCTTCGATTAATACTTCCTCGGTTTCCTCGTTGACTAACGATGCCGTATCGGTAATTTCTATTATATCTTTATATTTCGAATCGACAAAATAATCTTTTGCCAATACTACTCCTTGCTTTCTCATTATCTTATCCGCATAAGCCGCACCGCATCCCTTAAACGTCGACCCACTTCGGATGCTTTTCTTCTCCGTATCTCGATGTTCTTCCTGTATAATCATCGCTCTTCTATCTATGTAGACCTTTCGGCCTCCAATCAAATCTTTATACTTATCTATTTCTTCTAACAAAATCTCTGGCGTGATTATCGCTCCGGCATTTATCACCAGTTTCACCTCAGGATTTATCAAAGCCATCGGCAAGTGACTGACGATTATCTCGTTGCCCTCGTTATCTACATAAGTATGACCAGCATTGCTAGCCCAATTGTTGACGGACATCACAAAATTATCTTTCTTTACCAAATAACCACAAATCTTTCCTTTACCACAACTTCCAGCTTGTCCACCTATTACTATGGTCAAATTTCTATCCAAATCGCCTATTCTTTTTGATAACAAATTCCATTTTTCGTCGAATTCGAAGTAAGCTCTTACTTTCTTTCCCTCTAGAATTAACGGCAACCAATATTTGTCGTCCGGAAACATCCTGTCATACGGAATTTCGTTTATATTGAACCAGCGAGGATTCATTTCTTCGGTTTCGACTGGAATACCTTCCCAATCGTAAGCCATGTACAAGTGAAATACCAATCTCTGTTTAGACCCTTTAATGTATTCGTCGAATTCTACTAATCCGACTTTTTCGTACCCGACCGGCGTTACGTTTATTTCCTCTCGAGTTTCCCTTATCATCGCCTCTTCGGGCGTTTCGCCGAATTCTATTTTGCCACCTACACCATTATATTTTCCTTCGCCGAACCCTCTTTTTTTCATAGCTAATAATATTTCTTCGCCTCTTTTTAAAATACAAAGCGTCGTCTCCATTTTATTCATCGTTTCTCACCTACTCCTCATAGTCATTTACTGAAAACACAATCTAGAAAAAACACTATTTATAATTTCCCAAAATGATTTACCTAGGATAACTCCTCTAACTTTTTTTGATTATTTCTCTCAATTTATTCACTATATTGCCGTAATTTTCATCTTTACTCAATTCATTGGAAGTTATCCATTTATAGTCTTTGCATTCTTCTTCATCCAGAACTATATCGCACGACTCGTCTATAAAAAACAGATACCTAAAATCGAAATGAAAATGTTTTGGCATATGGATTCGGTCGTTAAACGGAATCGAGTGAGTATCGATATCGAAAGGAACTTCCGGTACGTCCATTTTTAAAGAATTCAGATTTTCTAACCCCGTTTCTTCTTTTAATTCCCTTTTAGCCGCATCGAACAGACTGGAGTCCTTCTTATCTACGTGTCCTCCCGGATACAGATACATTTTCAAATCCTTATGAAATAAGACTAAAAATTTATCTTCACTTTCACAATAGACGAATGCTCCAACAGTTATATGACCAAACTCATTATTCCAGTCAACTAAACCATCCCTGACGTTTCTTTCTAAATAATCGCAAAATACATCCATTCTCTTTTTCTCATTCGGAAATCTTTTCAAATAATTGTTGACTATTAAATCTACATTTTTTATCATTTCTTTGGTCCCTTCAAAATTTCCTCATCTCTTTTTATATGGCTTTCATAATTTCCTCGATACTTCTCGAATGAATCTGTGACATCTATCCGATAATGATTCGTCATAGTCTCATCGTACTCATCGAATGCTGTCTTCTCTAAAACTCCACCCAGTGCGATGATAGTTTTATTGGAGGCGACATTGTCGACGATACAATTTAATGACACCTTCTCTTCGCCGAGTTTCTTCTCTACCAACAAACTCAAATACAAGGCGATTTTGGCATACCCTTTACGTCTTTCCGAAGGCCTTATGCCGTACCCTATATGCGATGCCCAAGTATTTAGTAGCTCTTCTCTAATACTATATCGAACGTTTACCATGCCTACGATTCGATTATCGTCTTCCCTCGCCACGAAAAATGTTTTCGATGGACATCTGTTAATTCGCGTCGCATATTCTATATCTTCGCGTCTTTCGATTTCGACCAGCCACTCCTCGTAAGATATCTCGTCGAGACACCTCTCCAAACCAGCCGCACCGTTCAAATCTGAATTACTCTCGACATTCTCTTTCGCATAATCCAACGCGTCATTTTTTCTATGTATCGTCGGTTTTTCCAAAAATAATTTCTCCATATTTTCGATACCCATTCATCTCCTCATCATCGATGCAACCTAATTATATCATAAAAAAGAACTACATATCATCATAATCCGCTCATTTCGCTATAAGCTCAAAACACCATAACGACCCCTCACCAATTTCTTGTAAAATAAAAAGATATGTATATCATTAAATACATTATCCGCTGCTAATTCAAAGTATAATATAAGTTTTTTCAATATTTTGTTTGCCCATCCCGAGTTTTGCACTTCGAATGATAAAAAAAGGCTATTTTTTGTTTAAAATAGGCTTTTAAAATAGAATGGTTGTGTTACAATATTTACATAAGATACATAAGATTACAGAAGGAGGTCCTATATGCCACATAGGCCTGTTCATGTGTGGACTAAAGCCCATATCAATGCTCACTTTCTAATATGCTTCATAGCTCTAAGCATAATAAGAATTATTCAATACAGGGTTTTAGAAAAAAACAATAAGAACTCTGTTACAGTGATGGATGGGAGCAAGGAATAACAACAAACAATATCAAAAAGGCCCTCTCTTGCCTTAAGGCAACATCGGATAAGAATGGCATTTGCTTAGTGTCTGCGCCGGCATCATAAGTAAGCGAAATAATAAATTCTTTGAACTTAGAGACACAGGATTTAAGCACTATAAATCGAATCAATCAATTTAAATATTTGCTAAACAAGACACCATTTTTGTGACTTAAATTTTGTAGCAAATTAAAAACGTCTCAATCCCTTATAAATACTGGGAAAATGGCGTTTTTTTGCTGTTTTTAAGTGCAAAACTCGGGTTATAACACATGGAGTTGACTTATCAATACTTCCTTTGCCCAAATTTTTCTTTTGCTCCACTCTTTTTTCCAAAATGAAAGTCGCCCATCTCGGACGACGAAATTTTTACTGTCATATTGCACACTCAAAGTGTCTTCTTGTAACTCTGTTCGATCATATCCTTGACGTACTCGAAGTCGTCATCCTCGAACACATCCAGTCTCATCGTATTGCTCCAATTGAAATGGTCGTTTACGATTTTTTCCTGTGGGTCTTCGTATTCGCCATTTCTCAAATACAACCTTATACAACTGGACATAAAATGGACTTCACAAAACTTCTTCCTGGTAAAATACCCGATGTAATTGATAGTCGAATTTTTGGAAATGCCTTCTCCGATGGACATACAAAACTCGTCGATTATACGATAAAGTTCCATCAGGAAAACTGGCTTTCCGGCACTCTGCCTCACGAGGTCGCTTTCATTAAACTCCCTCTTTGCACTAGGCGCATCGTTCTTCTCCACGTACAGCGGCTCGGTCACATCTACCTTCTCCAACTTCTCTATGTCTTCGATGAAGCCGAGACCGAGCATACGAACTCTGTCGGCCTTGTTCGGAATAACGAAATCGAACCTCTCCTCCATGAACGAAAGCATCTTGAGACCTCTTTCTAAGATGCTCTCGGCCGTCCATTCGTCGTAACCGGCGACTTCCTGTTCGGAATGTGAGCCTTTCAAGTAACCTCTGACCCGGTCCGTCCCGTATTTCTTAGCCTCGAAAGAAGAATTTTGCATGCTTATGTTGATGCTCAAAGACAAAGGCAACAAGTTGCCGAGCGACCCCTTGTAATGCTCCCTATCCTCGGGACTGTACTTGCCGAACCGCTCGACCCAATATTCGTCCGTATCCGTCTGAGGATAAATGTGCTCGACCGAAATCTTGTCGTCCTTGTTCTTCATGAAAAGAGTTTCGGGAAACAATATCTGATTGGCCTGGCCATTCATGAGGTGCAACTCGTACTCGTATAAAAAATACCTTATCCACGACGTGCAACTGTAATACCCATCGTAATTCTTGAACAATCTATCGACATTGCCGAGTAAACCACTCATCGTCGCGACCTTATTGTCGCTCAAATACTCGATTTGATCCAACTCGCGCATTATGAAATCGAAATCGACCCCGTCTTCGCCAGTATAGAACCTGTGAGCCATGTTCCAAAAGAAACTGTTTTTGTAGGTCGACTTGTAATTGTTCAGTCGGAAATGCAAAAATATGAATCGCTCGATTTTCTCTAAAGCCCTAACTTTATCTTCACTGCTCAAATCCTGTTTCGACAATAAGACCGTTATCAAAGGCTTAAAATAGGCAAACTGCAACCGATTCAGGCGAACCAAAGCCTCCTTCACATCCTCCCCGAGCACACTCGCATCCGGATTTTGCAGCAAATACCAAAAAGGAACCAAAGACTTTAAGCTATCGACGTACTTGCCGATGCTTTCTAGCGACAACTTCTCCTTCTTGTTGCTTACCACGATTGTAGAATCAATCTCCAATTCGGACACGTCCAAGTCGGTTTCCACCTCGTCGATTACGTTCGTTTCGTAAGAGTCTTCATCCCTATTTCTCGTAACCTTGTTCAAATTGAAATAATCGTCTAGCAAAAAAGATGAATAAGTAACTTTGTTCGACCTCGTGTATCCGAAATAGATTATCCAATGATCTTGCAAAAAATCCTCGTCGGAAAGAGGCTTATCCGCATTTTTGCCCAAATACTCGTAAACATCCTTCCAAGCCTCGTTTACGTCCTTGCGAACTTCCAATTGCTCGTCCGGCGAACCGTCTAAAATGGTCGTAAGATAAATGAGGCGATTCTTCAGTATCTCCAAATTGGAAAGATTTTTTCCTCTGTTGTTCATCGTCTCGAAGGCAACGAACACGTTGAAATTCCGGTCGATGTCGAACCTTATGAACTTCAAATTCTGAGTCACTTTCTTAAAAACTTCCTCTATCCCGTCGAATCCGCGACTAGCAAACTCTTCCTCTAGTCTATCGTGAAAAAACTTCTTGGCCTCGGCCAATCTCAAAGTATAAAAAGACTCCGTCAAAATCCCACCGTTCGGCTCTCCCAATATCTCGTGTTTGAAATACTTAAAACTCGAATTTTTGGCCTCGTAAGAAAATCTGTCCGTTTTGATTCGTTTCGAATCCGGCTTCGCGATAATCAAATAATCTTCTCTAATTTTACTTAATGGCTTGCTGCAAACGAAAATCTCATTTTCCTTCTTTTTCGGATTCATCTTTTTATAAAAATTGACCAATTCCTGAATCAAAATGACGATAGTCGTGAGCCTTTGCTGCCCATCGACTACAGCATACGCCGAATATCCCCACTCGTCCAATAGCCATTGCTCGTTGTTCCAGTCTTCTCCCTGCATGTAAGCCCTATCCAACTTCTGCAAAGAAATCATACCCGTATAGTGCTCTTTATCCAAAGATAAATTCGATAAATCGCCCCAAAACTCTTCCAACTGTAAAGTTTCCCAAGAATACCCCCTTTGATAATCCGGTATTCTAAAAATTGACCTTTCGAACAACTCCTCTAGTGACTTCAACTTATCATCCATAACTTCATTCCTCTCAACGTTCCATTTCGGAATACATCTATTACAATTATACTACACCTGTCCCCAAATAGAAACAAAATCCGTCCTCGAATCGAAACTACGTCAGTAATTTATGACGACGTAATACCATCTATCCGCGAACTCCATGATACTCGCAATCGGATGGGATACTGCATTCTTTCGAATGAGCTCCTCTCCACCCGTCGAATAGATGAGCTCTATGGACTGCGACAATAATCCTCTTTCTATCCAAAATCCGATGACTTGCCCTTCCTCGTCGCACTTGTACACATGAGCCTCCCCGCTCGAAGAAGCCTTTTTATACTCGTCAGGCAGAGAAACTGTACCTATTTTATTCGGAATAAGCTCTCCTCCTTCGACCAACTCGATGACTCGTGCTCTTTCGCGAGCGTACAACTTAAACTCGAAATTGGTCCTGATTATTCTAAAAGGAAAAAAGAAAACGACGAGTATATTGGCAACCAAGATAGCCAGAGCTACATAGCCATCTTTATTCTGGCGTTTCGAAATGACCCAAATGCTTACCGCGAAAAAGACCGCACACAAGATGACTAGAAGCAACCAGAAAATCCAAATGTAGATGTAAACCTCTTCTTTAAACCAACAAAGAAGAAATGACACGACGAACACGATAGAAAACGAAAACGTAAAGAATCTGCTTTCTTTATGTACCATATAATATCTCGACCCATCGTCGAAATTCACTTTAAAACCTAAAACTCTATAGAGCCGATACAACCTCTTGTGTTTCTTGTCTACCCAAAGAGAAACATTCTTATTCTGAGTAATCAACTCTTTGAGAATATGTGTACCTATGTCCATCCCTCGAAAGCCCTTTTCGAGATACATTTCTTCTACATAATAATCGGGTCCATCATTGTAAGAAAGCATGAATCCGACGGGCTCGCCGTCGACCTCTATGATGTAAGTGTCGTTGAGCGTCTCTTTTACCGAACTTACGAAAAAATTCTCTATTCGGTTTCGTTCGCGTTTGGATATGCCACCTTCTTGCTCGATGATACTGTTTCGCTTAAAATCGATGATTGTCAATTGATCATCCACATTCGCATGGCGCCACGTATAATTCACCTTTTTCATCCGCTTATCCCTCACTTTACTGCCCATCTCATGCGATAACGAGTCTCGTCTTCATCTTCGATACAAAAACCTAATAACTCGTACAAATCCCGAGCCCTTACATTTCCCTTTCGAACCCACCCGGCTACCTCGACTACTTTGTACATCGCCAATTGCTCGGGAACGTGTCGCTCGATAAAGCTTTCTATCCTCACTCGCTCGTCCTTAGAAATGTTCTCTTCACCTTCTAAAATGCTCGCATTTTTAAACTCGATTATCTTCGTCACTTCGCTATTCCGGGCTGGTCTCAAAATGTAACCTAACTCGTTCACTCCACCTTGCCCCATTTATCGAATGGAAATATCACGAAGTTCGTCGTTCCCAAAATGTCCTCGCGTTTGACGCATCCAAAGACTCGCGAATCTGTCGAATCTTCGCGATTATCTCCCAAAACGAAATACTCGTCCTTAGCACAATAATCGACGAAATCGTTCGTGTACCCATCGCCAAATTCGTTTTCCATTTGCTCGTCATTTATGTAAAGTTCATTTTCTTTGTACTCTATATCTTCTTTCGGCAACCCGATTACTCGTTTTATGAGTCTCTCCTTGCCCCTTTTGATGACGACTATGTCGAACCTGTCGATATCCTTATCGTACTTCTTTAAAATCATGAAATTTCCGTTGTCCAAAGTCGGATACATGGAGGTCCCGTTCACTCGAATCGGTGTCACGACGAACGTCCTTATGAGTATGACCGCCACGATGATTATCACATAAACGGCCCATTCTTTTATCTTTTCTTTCATAATTATTCACCATTTTTTCTAACAAGATTATACCATTCTCGTAATCATTTTGCAAACTGGTCGTCCCTATAAAGCCACTTCTATCAAAAACTGTAAAATTTTACATAGAAAAAGCCAGCGACTTAATAGTCTCTGACCTTTCATACGCTTAGTCGGCAAAAGCTAATGCGACGATGACGAGCAAACCTACTAACACGATCATCGATACGAAAGTGATAGCAAATATTTTGACGGCACGTTTACCTGGATGCTGCTCGTTTTCTTCGCTATAGTAATATTCACCTTTCCTACGAACGATTATCCCTCTCGCCAAAAGGAAATTCAAAGTGCTCTCTTTGCCCTTGAGTTCGTTTTTGACATCATCTTTGCTGAGAGTATGGTCTTTGCTCATCGCTTGCCTCTTCTTGAAAACTTCCTTTACGGCATCTATCTCGTCGTCGTTAGGCGTCACGATAGGTGCAGTGAATGAAACTTTGTCATCTCCCGCATCGATACTTTTCTTTATGTTCATGACTATGTATCCAGCTCCTGCTGCCGTAAACAACAACGAATAGATGTAATCCTGAATGATTGCACTCTTGAACTCGGCAAATTCGAAAAGGGCCTTGAACATTTCGAAACTGATTTGTCCGTATTCCTTGAGAATTAACAAATTAGGAATTATTACCAAAGTCGCCAAAGTTATCATTACGAACGAAATGACACCTAAAATTATAGGTAACTTCTTGTCGACCTTTCCTTTACAAATCTCGAATCCTTTATAAGCTGCGATAGGAATACAAACCGTCAAAAAGGAATACATCATGTTCGCATATACGTAACCGAGTATCCAAGGTAAAGTACCGATTATTCCTCCTACTACTGCACCCAGCACGGCTACAGCATAATTGCCTGTTGGCTTTTCAATTTGTTCCATAACTAAAACACTTCTCCTTCTTTTTCTAACAATATTATATAATATATTGTCGAAAAAGGAAGGGGTAAATTTTTATATTTATAAGAATCTCTCCTCCTCTAAATGCACATCATTATCAAAAATTCCAGATAATATTAATCTCCTGATAAGATGTATGGTTTTTCCTGGCTTCCGTCACCAGTTATAATTGTAATTTCTGGGGATAAATATAAACATGGACGAACTGTACGAGCAGAATTTGCTTCATCTAAGCTAAACATCAAACCGTATGAAACTATATTTAGTACATGATAAGAATATTGGGTATATGGCGATAAAAGCCATTGCCCAAGGCCATTATATAACCAACTGGCACTAGGTGTCCCACTAGCTGTTGATGAACAATTCTGTCCATTTGCATAACATACATTATCTACCCCATTGGCATATGTATAAATATAATCACTTGGATACATTAAACCTACGTTTGCTATTATACTCGCCGTTCTCGCGCCACTACAGTTTCCAATCGTTGCACACGTCATAGTTCCTCTTTCAAGTTTATAGAAATCTGGCCCTCCTGTACTATATCTTATATTTAATCCTCCTAAGTACCATTTTACCTTCACGATTTGTGAATGAAATGTTTCGTTTAATCCAATAGTAACTAGTTTATTATTAACATCTTTAAATGGATTACTGTTATAATAGTTTTCATTTAAAATCTTTTGTAATGATGCATTTTGCCAGTCATTATTGTTATTTGTGTCCCATTCAAATCCTCCTATTGTTTTATCTCTTATTATTTTCATCAATGAGTTTTTTTCGCCGAACTCGGTTTCAACAGTAAACACTCCTATAATTCTCCATGTCTCGTCGTTGAACATTATATAGTTGTTAGGCTCATTCCCTATATATCTATAGTCTCTTCGCTCGTCTTCTGTCCATCCTACCATTTGCTCTGTCTCCGAATGATTAAATACAAACATCTCTTTTTTGTTGCCTGTTGCATAATCTGTTACATTCACACTGTTTGCCTTAGCTAGAACTTCTCGTACTAAAAGCCTAGCCCAATGGGCATATAACGTTTGATTATCACTCAAAGTTACTTTGGTAGTATCTTTAACTTCTATTCCGTCTTCTTGACTAGTAAACCACCCTAAGAATTTGTATCCATCATAAGTCGGAGTCGGTAACTCTCCATAGGTCGAGTCGTATGTAACTGTCTTACTCGCGGTCGATGTAGTCCCGCCATTTGGGTTGAAGGTTATACTGAAAGTCTTGGCCTCGTAGTTGGCCGTAACGGTCGAGTTTTCGTCTCCCATCGTAAACTCGTTTCCATTGATTGTTCCTGTACTTGCTGTCCACTTTGTGAAGTTGTATCCTGTCTTTGTAGGTGGTGTCAAAGTAACACTCGCTTCGTAGTACATCGTACTGGTCGTTTGTCCTGTGTATGTCCCACCATTCGGTTCCACCGTCAAGGCATGTTGATGTCTATCGTAATTGTATTCTACTTTGTTTAGTACTGGTGGATATGTTGTCTCATGTTTTATCGTGATACTCTTTTGACTAGGACTATCGAATCCCGTATATGTCTTCACGTCAGGTGTGACTGTCGAATTGTATTCGGATTCTCCTTCGTCCGTATCTGCCTCTACTCTCGTATATCCTACTCCATTGATGTTCATCTTGTTGTGATAGGCTATATACTTGTAATTGTTGATTTGCCATGTAGCCGTGAGAGTCGCATCTTTCGCTTCGCTCATCGTATATGTCGTACCACTAAGTGTTCCTCCACTTACTTCCCATCCTGTAAAAGTGTATCCTTCTCTCGTCGGTTCGACTACTGATACTGAACTGCCATATTCCACCGACTTCGTAAGGTCACCTTGATATGTTCCTCCGTTAGGGTCTATCGTCAAGTTGTATGAGTTTACTGACCATTTCGCTTCCAACGATGATTCGCTTATTCCCATCGTGAATACATTGTCTGATAAAGTAGATGACACACCTTTGAGATTCCATCCTTCAAAGGTATATCCTATTCTAGTCGGATTGTTTATCGTCTTTGTCTCATTATTCATGAGTAAGTACTCTTGTGTACTCGAGTATGTATCCCATACTCCTCCATTCGGATTGACTGATAACTTGTAGTATCTATATTTGGATGCCTTATTGGCTTCAAACTTCGAATAGAACACAGCTGTTTTATCACTGTCCTGATTTACATCCAAATTATTTAAAGTAATTTCTAAATTATAATAATAAGTCGTTCCCACTGGCACGGACAATTCACCTGCGAGAGTCCTCGTTATCTCTTCTTCCGAAACAGGAACATTAGACTTATCTAGCAAAGTCTCATAAGTTCCATTCTCAGTTTCACTAAATGAAAGTTTGTAAGTCAAACTTCCATTCATATAAGTGTTGACTAGATTTTTCCAATCCAAACTCATACTCGCTTCTGCTGTTCCCGTATTTTTGACTGTAAATCTTTTAGTCACTGTCTCTCCCAAACCGAGATTTGCACTTATCCCCTCGTCATTGTCCGCAAATGTAAGCGAAAGTGTTGCCGTACCTAGTCCAGCCTCCACCGGCTCAGGATTGCCTACTGTAGTAAAAAATGCGTACGAAACACCCACCAATGCAATGAGCGCGGCAACAATTACCACCAACAAAATAGCTCTTTTGTTTTCTAGTTTCATTTTTATTTTCCTTTCTACCTGACATATATTGTCATTAATATAATAAATCATGTTTTGCTCGAAGTCAATGATTATATGACAAATATTGACATTCAAAGGAACGACACTATATGACATAATCCCAATAACGAGGTGAGTGCATGATAAAAAAATATCGCCAAAAAAATAATCTAACTAAATTAGAATTATCTGAAATTTTAAATATGAGTTGGAGACAAATAGAACGATTAGAAAACAAAAAAAGTGGAACTACTATTGAAGTATTGTAAAGAATAGCCATACTACTAGACATTCCAAAAGAAGAATTGGGCGACTTTATCCTTCACTACGACTCTATTAATGAAGAATCTATGAAAAGAAAAAGAGAAATACTAATAAAGAAAAATTTATAAAAAAATCCAATATTAAGATAAAATTTTATGACAAAAAAAGTCGTTCTTCGCTTTGACACTTTATGTCATAATTGCAGTAATGAGGTGAACATATGATAAAAGAGTATCGTCAAAAGAACAATCTTACCCAAATAGAATTAGCAGAGATTTTAGATATGAGTTGGAGACAAATGCAAAGACTAGAAAATAAGAAAAGCGGAACAACAATTGAAAATCTACAAAGTATAGCAATCTTACTCGATATACCAGATGATGAATTAGGCAAATATATTCATCACTATGACCCTATCAATGAAAAAGCAACTTTAGAGAAAAAAGAAAGATTAAAAAAAGAAAAAAAGTTGCCATAATCTCAAGAATACATAACTAAAAGTTAAGTTATGTATTTTTAAATTCACCCAAAAATGCACCCAAAAATGCATATGAAATGCATCCAATTCCGAGAGTGTAAAATAAAGTGTGTAAGTTGATAAAGACTACTACACACTTTGGATTTAAGTCAAGTATTAGGACACAATTTTTTACACAACCGTATTTGAATTT
>CAYYLF010000037.1:0-14470 GCA_964472425.1 uncultured Muribaculaceae bacterium
ATTATACAAGGTCTCTTATATAAGTTATACAAGGTCAAATTTGATACGGATTTCCTTGACTTCCGTCCCCGCTCTTTATGGCGATTTTCGAGTCCAGATAGACCGTCGGGCGAACCCCCATAGAAGTCGCAAACTTGTCGCTGAGGTTGCTGAGGCCGCTCACCAATCCGTCCGAGTTCACATAGAACGCGCTGTACGCATCCCACGCACTCGGCGACAAAGTCCATTGCCGAGCACTGCTGTCATACAACCAGCCTGCGCTTGGAGTTCATCCATCAGAAGTTCTACAATTATATCCATCTTTGTAACATATATTATCTACTCCTTTTGCATATGTATATACATAATCACTTGGATACATTAAGCCTACATTTTGTATTATACTTGTCGCTCTCGTATTTATACTACACTTTCCTGTCGTTACACATGTCGTTTCCCCTCTCTCAAAGTTATAATAGTCTGGACCTCCTAAATTCTGATATGTGCTTGAGCCTCCTAGGTACCATTTTACTTTCGCTATTTGTGAACGCGCTGTCGCGTTCAAGCCTTTTGGGATGGTTTTTGTCGTTCCTGTAGATGAACTTAAAACTTTATACGTATAACTGAAACTTCCTTCTATATTATAATAATTTCCGTTAAGTAATTTTTGTAATGACGCTGTACTCCATTCATTTGTACTACTTCCATCTGTAAAGTCGTCCCATGGCATATCTCCTATCGATTCATTTCTTATTATTTTGATGAGTTGTTCTTTATCTCCGCTTTCATTCTCGACTGTGAATACTCCTATTATTCTCCATGTCTCGTCGTTGAATGTTATATAGTTATTTGGATTTGCTCCTATGTATCTATAATCTCTTCTTTGTTCTGATGTCCAATCTGCCACTTGGGTTGCCGAGTGTGTGTATGTTCCATCATCATCTGTTGTAGTCGTAGTCAACTCGTCGTGGTCGAATGCGTACATCTCGGTCTTTTCTCCATCCTCGTAATTTGTAACTGTCGGTAAATTTGCTTTTAATCCGTTCGCCAATGTAATAAGTCTTTCTTTTTCAAAATATACTGTACATTCGTCACTAGTTTTGATTTTTAAACTCAGTTTTTTTGTACTCGCATTTTGAGTTATCTTTCCTCCATTCTTGCAACCGCTCTTCTCGGTATTCAAAACGTATCCATCCGTAGGAAATTCATGAGCGTCGCTCAACTGATAGTTTCCGTCCTCGTCTTGAATATACATCGCAATCATGCTGCCTGTCCCAAATGGTTTTACCTCTTCAGTCTCGTGAATTTTTACCGTTACTATCGAACCAATCATTATTCCTAATACTAACGATATACCCAATACGTAATTCTTCTTTTTCATTTGCAAAAATCTCCAATCGTTTAGTGTGATTATCAGTCACACTACTATAGGAAGTATATCATCTCATCACTGTGACTGTCAATCATACTTTGATTATTTTACAGCTATAATGATTTATAATTTTGACTATCTGAAGGTAAGGTGATTTAGATGGAAATCGACACAAAAATATACGATGAACCTAAAGATATAATAAGGTTTATGAGAGACGCGACTAATCTTTCTCAAAAAGAATTTGCCAAGAGCATTGGAAAAACAGAAGATTGGATACGGAAAAATGAATACGGCATAACTAATTACTATTTTAAAGACCTCATTAAACTTGCTAAAATACATGGATTTACTATCACCATTACAAAAGATGATGAAAACAAAACGCGCCCATAAAAAAACTTCTACACCCGAACAGTATAGAAGTTTTTATAATTCCTGTTTTTTTATGACTAGAATCCGCTGACGTTCCCGCCACCGCCACCACCGGAGAAACCGCCGCCGCCGGAAAATCCTCCACCGTGGCCATCTCCACTCGACATAACTAAATTAGCATTATGTTCGTTGATGACCATAGTAGATTTGGTAATCGCCGTGCTCAAACTCTCGTTCAAAGAATGCATGACGTAGAAATCGCTGTAAGTGAATGTTCTCGATGGCAGAGTACTCTCTTCCATTCCCATAGCCGAAAGTTGGACCTTCATGGCTTTCTCTACTTCCTTTGCTATTCCAAATACGGTCGCATAGACCAAATATCTATCCCAAAGGCGAATTTCCGGAACTTCTTTATCCTTAAAAGAACCGAAATCCAATAGAAAATTCTTGAAAGCATTCCATTTGAGATAATGTTCGCGACCGATTTTTGACCACTTTTTAAACGACCAAACGTATATCAAGAAGGCGATTGAGCCAATCAGAATCGCAGCCATATACAAGTACTCTCCAAAGCCTATTGCTATCATCACGATGAACAATACCAAACCGAGAACGAAATAGAGACTTGCCAATGCTCGAGCACTGCTGTTTTCCTCGTAAAAACCGGCCTTCATAGCATCCTTAGTCGCGGATAACCGCCACGCCTCATAGTCCTTCATGAACACCTCGGCCGTGCTGAATTCCGAAGAAAACTTCTTTATTTTCTCCAGAGTTACACGCCCATCCTTACCGATAGTCGTGAACAACAAATCCAACAATTTCCCTTCTGTCTCGTTGCAACCTTCTCTCGACTTCAAAATCAAAGTCATGTCTTTCTTCTTGCCCGGTACTTCTTCGAAGTCGACGTTTTTCTTGTATATCAAATTCATCAAAGACGCGTTCATAGCATTCGTGCCGATGTTCTTAGTCATAACGTACTCGACGACCTCGACATTGTAATCGTCTATAAATTCGCGATTGTACTTGTGGTCGAACCCGACCTTGTATTCCCTGTCGTAACGGCGATACATGTATATCCAAAGTAAGACCAATCCGACCAAATAGACGACGCTGCTTCCTTTTAGAAAATAGAACATCACCTTGACGTACTGTCTTTGCCTATTTGCTGCGTCAGACCTTTCGGTCTCGTCGGCGATTATCCCCTCTAACGCATCCTGTTCACTATTGTTGAGAATCCCCTCTAAAGATGAAAAAGCATTTCTATTCATCGTCATGCGGATTGTGAAATCTTCTCCCGCTTTGTAGTTATTCAAAGTCGCCAATACACCACGATAAGTCGTCTCACCATCCGAATTCTTTTCTCCTTCGATGGGCGAAATGGTGCCATCCATACCACCGTGAGCCCACCATCTGAACACATCTTCCGTATTTCCTAAAGAACCCAAGAGTTGGATATTTACCTGATTGACATTGTTGTCGAGCGACTTAAAGAAACCAAAATATAATTCGGCTACGTCGTTATGAAGGACTACCACTTGGTCGATAAAATACTCGTAATAATAGACGATGTATCCCGAGTCGTTTCCCTCGTATATTTGAACGTTTACTCCATCTACAAAATCGCTTTTCGTGTATACACCAGAATCGCCTTTGTCCGCCGAAGAAACATTCTCGAAAGTTCCATAATCGTCCGACAACAACTCCCAGCCGATTTCATCTTCGTCGATACGTTTTGCTCCGGCCTTCTTAAAAGTTATACCTCGAGCATTATAAAAAGAAGATTCGTGAAAATCGACTTTTCCTGGCTCCCACTGAGCCAGCGAACTATCTCGATAAGTAATCTCGTTTTTGAGCCCATTCAAACTGCCCTCAACGACGATGGCTTCTTGTACCCTCATACTTCCTACTATGTCAAGTTCCGCATTTATGTAGACCTTTCTTATCTTGTAATCGACCTCTCGCGCATCGACCGTCAAAGGCAAAACCACTGCGACCATCGCGAGCAAAAACCATTTCCAATTTTTCATAATCCCTCCTAAGAAAAAGCCTAACATCGCGTGTTAGGCTAGTGTTAAAATTCGACTTTTACGTTTTCTCTCTCGGCTTCTCCGGCCTTGAAGAATTCAACCTTAGTAAATTTGAACAATCCGGCGACTATGTTCGAAGGGAACATATCGACCTTGTTGTTTAACTGCAAAGCAGTATCGTTGTAGAACTTGCGAGCATAGCTGATTTTGTTTTCCGTTTCTTCGAGCTGTCTTTGCAAATCCAAGAAATTTTCGTTGGCCTTGAGCTCCGGATAACTCTCCGTCAAAGCGAACAACTTGTTTAAAGTACTCGTAAGCTCGCCATCCGCTTTCATCGCATCCTCTTTGGTACCCGCGGACAAATACGTATTTCTAGCCTTGATGACATTTTCCAACGTTTCGCTCTCGTGCTTGGCGTAACCTTTGACCGTGCTAACGAAATTAGGTATCAAATCGAACCTTCTTTTGAGTTCGACATCTATCTGACTCCATTGGTCGTTTACCTTATTGCGAAGGCCTATCAAACTATTATAAGTCGCGATTACGTAAATTACGATGAAAGCAATTACTGCAATCAAAATTATCACCCATATTGGTGGCATGAACATCTTCCTTTCTTTATTCTATAATACTATATTATCATATTTCGACAATCTATTCAATATTTCTTCTTCATCTTTGAACTCGAGTCTCAACTTTTCCCTGTACTCCAAAACGTGCAACTTCGCTTCCGTATCTTCCAAGGATGCTTTTATCTGCTTGACTGCCTTCGCGACCGAACTCTTGCTGACCCCGTCGAAAAGAGCAATTTCTTCCAAAGTCAAATTCTCGAAAAAATAATTTTCGAAGATTTCTCTCTGTCTCGCCGTAAGCAAATTCTTGTACAAATCGTAAAGACTACTGTAATACATTAAATCTTCCATCACATCAAATCCTTGAAAAGTCCGTATATGTACGACTCTATGTCGAACGACTTCAAATCTTCCATCTGCTCTCCGAGACCTACGAACTTGACTGGCAAGCCTACGTTTTCCTTGATGGCGAGGACTATGCCCCCTTTCGCCGTCCCGTCCAACTTCGTCAAGACCAATCCCGTGATGTTCGTAATTTCTTTGAAACTCTCGGCCTGGCTTATGCCGTTTTGCCCAGTCGACGCATCGATGACGAGCAAAGTTTCGTGCGGAGCCCCTTCGACGTGTCTCCCTATGACTTTGTTCACCTTCTCGAGTTCGGCCATGAGTCCGACCTTGTTTTGTAACCTCCCAGCCGTGTCGATAAGTACTATGTCTACCTCGTCTTCCTTGGCCTTCAATAGTCCATCGTATATGACTCCCGCTGGGTCGGCATTGTCTTTTCCGTAGAACTCGCATCCTACGCGATTCGCCCAAACTTCCAACTGTTCGACGGCTCCCGCTCTGAACGTATCTCCTGCTATGAGCATGACTTTCTTGCCCTCGCCCTTATACTTGTACGCGAGTTTCCCTATCGTCGTAGTTTTACCTACTCCGTTCACTCCGACCATCAAGATGACCGTCGGTCCATCCTCGTTCATGTGAATCTTGTCGGACAAACTTTCCCCGTTTACGTAAATCAAAAACATCTCGTCGACGATTACCTCGCCCAACTCTTTCGTACTCGTGATGCTCTCTTCCTTGACTCTTTTTCTTAGTTTGTCGAGCAAATCGTAAACGGTCTTGACGCCGATATCCGCCTCGATTAAAATTCTCTCGAGTTCCTCGTAGTACTCCTCGCTCACCTTCGTATACTTGATGCCGAGAAGAGACAATTTGGATACGAATTCGTCCCTCGTCTTCTCCAAACCCTCTTCGTACTTCTTTATATCCTGTTTGTCTTCGCGTTTAAAAACTTTCTTGAATTTATCGAATATTCCCATATTGTATCCCCCTAACCGCACGTAATCCCCGTCAAATCGACGTCGTATCCGGACCTGCCCTTATGCGTTATTTTGACCGTTCCACTGCAATGACCTTCGTAATCTTCGAAATAACCTTGAGCTTTCAAATCGTCCAACGAGACGGCTACTTCGGTCCATGAATTGTTCGCCATCGTACATTTGCTCTCAATCCAAGAGCCCTCTTGACAATTGTATATTCCGGACGCATAATCGTCCAAATCTATCCCGACCATCTCGCCTGCATACCTGATATTCTTCTTCTGCGACTCGTTTAACCCCCTAATCGTATTGTCTCGAGCCTTCATCACCATAGGTACAGCTAAGATGAGCAACAAAGCAAGTACGGCGATTACGGCCAACAACTCTACTAAAGTAAAACCTCTTCTTTTCATATTCAAGTCTCCTTCTAACTAAGTATAACAGTATTCACTTGAAATTTCAAACAGAATAGTGTATAATTAAAACATCTTTTGACGCTTTTACAAATTTGACTATTGAATTAAAAAACACTTAAAAGAAAGAAGGAAATTTTTTATTATGAAAGAAAAAAAGTTGCCGACCTCGGTATTCGCCTTAGGCGGACTCGGAGAAATCGGGAAAAATATGTATATCGTCAAAAATGACAAGGAAATCATCATCATCGATGCTGGTGTGATGTTCCCGGAAGACGACCTATTGGGAGTCGACTATGTCATTCAAGACGTCACTTACCTAAAAGAGAACGAAGATAAAATCGTCGGTTTATTCATAACCCACGGACACGAAGACCACATCGGTGGCATACCATTTTTACTTGGAAGCGTCAAGATACCCAAGATTTATACACCCAAGATAGCCAACGACCTCATCGTCAAAAAGTTGATAGATAGGAACATCAAATACGAAGACTTAGTCATCTACGACGAGAACTCGCTCGTAAAATTCGAGACCATGAGTGTCGAGTTCATAAGGACCAGCCACTCCATACCGGACAGTTTTGCTATCGCTATTCATACCCCACAAGGTGTCGTGATGACGACCGGAGACTACAAGTTCGACCTCACCCCTATCGGACCGATGAGCGACCTTCACAAGATGGCACGACTCGGCGAAGAGGGAGTCAAACTGCTCCTAAGCGACTCGACCAATGCCTTGAGCGAAGGATTTTCCAAAAGTGAATCCTGCGTCGACGAGACTATCGACTCGATATTCACGCGCTACTCATCTAACCGCATAATATTGGCGACCTTCGCCTCCAATATATATAGAATCAAACACATAGTCGAGACTTGTCGCGAACACGGCCGCAAGATAGTCACCTTCGGACGAAGCATGGAATCCGCCAAAGAGATTGCCCTCAAAAATAACCTCATCACGGACAAGACCATCTTCATCGAAGCGAACGAAGCCAAGAGTCTCAAGAAAAACGAAATATGCATCCTCTGTACCGGTTCCCAAGGTGAGCCACTCGCAGCTCTATCGAGAATTGCCAACGGCACCCACAAACAGATAACCCTCTTGCCGGACGACATCGTCGTCTTCTCATCTAGCCCTATTCCGGGAAATGCTGCTTCGATTAACAGGATAATCAACAAACTGTACTTGAAAGGCGTCAAAGTAGTCACCAACACCGAACTATCGAACATCCACACCTCAGGACATGCCAAACAAGAAGAACTGAGACTCATGTTGAGACTAATCAAACCCGAATACTTCATGCCTGTCCACGGCGAATACAGAATGCTAAAAGAACACAAAAAACTCGCCGTATCGTGCGACATCGACGAGGACAAAGTATTCATCATGAAAAACGGCGAATCGATAGATATCACCGACAAAGGCATCACCCGTGGCAAGAACTACCAAGCAGGCGACGTTTACGTCGACGGCTCTCGCATCGGCTCCATCGGAAGTGTCGTCCTCAAAGATAGAAAACTCATGAGCAAAGATGGAATACTCGTCGCCATTCTAAACTTAGACGTGAACAAGAAAGAACTTCTCATTCACCCGAACGTCACGACCCGTGGCTTCATCCTAGTAAACGAAAATGCGAACCTCATCTTCTCCATCAGCAAGCGCATCGAAGGAATCGTAAGAAAATACTTCCAAACCAATGCCCGTTATAGCTACCTAGACCTCAAAAACCAAATCATCCTCGAACTCAACTCCTACATAGTAGAACTGACGGGACGTCGTCCTATCATCCTACCGGTCATCATGGAAGTAAAGTAAAACGTTAAGCCTCAAAACTTAACGTTTTTCGTTACACTATTTCTATACTGATTTCTATACTGATTTCTATACTTCCACTGCTTCTTTTCTATACTCCTCGCACTTACCCTCGAGCATAGGAAAATCACAACATCTATTCCTAATTCTTTTAGGAAGAATTCCCTTACTATACTGTTCATACAAATTCTCGGCCTTATATAATATGCCTTTCCTATTATTAGTTAGCCACCTCAACTGCTTCCTTAACAAGTTTATCCTATGCATCTCGGATTTATCTTCGCATCTTCTCCTCAAATCGAAAATCTCATAATTCTCCGCCTTAATAGGAATCATATTGTTGAAGTTTACCACACCCAATTTACCATCATCTATTTTGACCATATCCAAAGTATTTTTGAGATGCTTATGTTTTTCCTTCGGGCTGGAAAGGGGAGCAAAATATTCACAATCTCTAACCTTGAACAGGACTCAAATAAATGGTCTCAAATCTTTAGACCCTGCATTATATGGAACCCTACTATCGAAAGACCTCAAGTAATCACAGTACTCCGAATCGACTTTTACTATTTTAAAGTTACCGCGCATAATATCACCTCGTCATCAATTATATACTATTTTTAACTAAAAGAAAAGTCCACTAGGTACATCATGCACCATGGACTCTTTTTTAGTTGCCACATATCGGGCTGGCTTCACCCACTTTGTTAGTTGCCACATTATCGGGCTGGCTTCACCCACTTTGTTAGTTGCCATATTATCGGGCTGGCTTCACCCACTTTTTTAAAGTAACTACATTATAGCACAGTTGCTCGCGTTTGTCTAGGCCCTAGTGAAACAACACGACTAGACCAATACGATATTAGACTCTTTCAAATTCGAATTATCCAATATCCATTGTTTGATGCTTGCGTCGTTTACTGTGATTTGAACATTGCTAAAATTGACAAAAATAGAAAACTACTATCTGTTACAGATGACACATTGAAGTTTGAAAGATTTAAAGTTTTAAGATTCTTACAGTCAAAGAACATCCAACTCATATTAGTTACCTTGCTCGTGTCGAAGTTCTCTAATCCTCCTATGCTTTCTAGACTGGTAAAATAATAGAAAAGTCTTTTGCAACTCGTTCCAGCCACAATTAACCCATCTGCTTGCAAGTAAAGAATATACTTCGTGTCATCTGCAGTATCCGGGACTAGATAGGCTAGCACTCCCCCTCCCCGGAGTTCGCATTTTGAGACATGTCTTACGTATGCGCTACATTTTCTTTTGGACTGATTGAAGATTCAAATACTATCTTTTTGATGTCGGCCTTGTGAACCCATATCTTATCACTTCTATTATAGCCACTCGAATCCATAACTAATCCTTCTCTATATTCACCCGGTACGACTAGTATTCTCCCAGACCAAGTTTTATTCTGAGCATTGTCTACAGTTCCCAATTCGTTTATCCACGTCCGGATGTCGACCGTTCTCGATGCCCCTGGGTTCAAATTGAATTCCATCACTTTGTATGCGCTTCTGTACGTGTCCTCACTTGGAGTCTCGGAATTGTCCGCACCCAAAGTCTTGACCGAACTACCCACTCCTATACTCACCAAACTGTCATCCAAAGTACTCGTATTCAATACTTCGACTATGACTTTTATTCCTATCTTTACAGACTCTTCACTAGTCACGGTAAAAGTATACGGTTCTAATTGTAATCCCATCCCTTCGGGCATAGGATAAGTCTCTGTTAGACTTACTCCCGCTTTAGTCTCGGTAAAGTTTATCCTATATCCGCCGAGATTGGCTTTACCCTTCAAAGAGTATACGTCGCCTTCTTCTATCAAAGTCGTAAAGTACGCATAACTCACACTTCCGATAGTAAGGATGGCCATCAATGCGACCGCGACTATCACAAATACCCTAGTATTCTTATCTTTCATAAACGCTCACCTACTATAAACATTTTACATTAATAGGCACTAATAGTCAATAATTTCCGAGACTTACGATGTCAATTTATCTATAAAGTAGACAGTCTCATTGTCTATTTTTATCTTCGACGCGATATCGTTGGCCGTCTGGACGTCCATATTTCTGTACACGTCCAAAATGCCGTCCTCGATTCTGCCA
Source organism: uncultured Muribaculaceae bacterium (assembly GCA_964472425.1). Lineage (GTDB taxonomy): Bacteria > Bacillota_I > Bacilli_A > RF39 > UBA660 > RUG11867. The sequence continues at coordinate 10,003 of CAYYLF010000037.1, forward strand.
TATCCCAAGACGTCGTCTTCTATATCCTGAGCAACTTCCATGATGTCGTTGAAGTGCAAGATGAAAGACGCGATGTCCAGACGCTTGACCCGCTCCAGTTCGGCCTGCGACAGTTTGACATTTTTGAGTTCGGCCCTTATCGTATCTATCACTTGTTCTTTGTACTCCGTCTCGGCCTCGAAAGTGATGAGGACGTAATCCGTCCGTACTTCTCTCGTCGCATAGAGACCGTACATGACCAAGTTTTGCTCAGACAGACTCTCGTACGCATCCGACATTTCGCCGAACTTCGCCGTGATAATCGCGTCCAAATAGATTTTCAGTTCCAAATCCGTATAATTTTTGAAGACGGCCCTATCTATCTTGTATCCGATTTTCAACTTAGGGATACTCACGTCCATTTCTCGGACCTCGTAAGGAGTCTCTACCTGTACGGGTTCTTTTTCCCGCCGGCGGGTGATTCTCTTCTTGGTATCTGTCTCTCGTTCGGCCTCGATAGCTTTGATGATGCCCAATGCTTCCAAAGGCATGAATTTCCCCGTCAACACCAAAAACATGTTCGAAGGAGTATAAAACGCGTCGTAACAAGTATTTAAAGTCTCGGCTGTAATCTCCTTTATGTCTTCTTCCTCGCCACTTATCTTGTACTTGTGCCCATCCACGTTGTTTAGATTGTACTCGAATCCGAAGTTCAAGACGCTCATGGGAGTCCCGTCGTACATCGCAATTTCCTCTTTGATGATACCTCGTTCCTTCGCGACACTCGCGTCTTTAAACACGGGATTCTCGACGCATCTGACCAAGTACTCGAGATTCTCTTTAAAATGGTCGGACGCGACGACTTCGTAGGAAGTATAATCGTACGTCGTAAACGCATTTACCGAACTTCCCAAAGCCGCAAAGTACTCGAATGCCGTATGCCCTTTATCCTCTTGAAACATCTGGTGCTCCAAGAAATGGGCCGTCCCGTTCGGCACTCGCGTGAACTTCTTCTCGCGCCCCGTCTTGAACTCGACATCGACACTTCCGAATCGTACATTGTAAGCCAAATAGAAATTGCGAGCCGTCTCTATTGGGTACATATAAACTTCGAGCCCATTCGGCAACTTCTCGTAATAGACTGTCTCATCTGTCCCTTTATACGTGATTTTCTTCACCCTACTCACCCCTCATTCTGTACGTAAGGGCTAGCCTCATCTTCCCGGCGACCCTTACGACTTCGTCTTTGCTGACCGTCCTTATCTCGTCTATCCTTTTCTCTATATCTGGTAAACCGACCAAATTCTTGAAAACGTACATGTCGATGAGCCGCGACGGACTATCCAAACTCAAGTTCAAACTGTTCTCCAAGATGTTTTTGACGTTCGCGATTTCCTCGGCACTTACTCCGCCTTTCTTGACGCTCGCGAGACTATTATTGATTAGTTTCAAGGCGAATCTCGTCGACCCGTCGTCGATGGCCGTATGCAAGACGACCACTCTATCGTACTTTTGGTAGTAGGTATTGACGTTGTAACAAAGAGAGTTCTCGCCTCTTAACGACTTGTAGAGTTTGCTCTCCAAAGAACCCGAACCCCAAAGCATGTTGAAAACGGGAACCACGTAGTCCCTCTCCCGCTCGGTCAAATTTATGAAAGAATAAATCTGAACCAAATTCGTCTGAGGCACATTCCCATCTTCCCAAGCACTTCTCGGCTTCTTGACTTGCAAGTTCGCCAAATAGGCCTGACTGACGCCCTCGACTATCGACGTGAACTTCGCGTACTTTCGTATCACCCTGTTCATCATCTTCATATCCAAATTGCCGACCAAATAGATGTCGCGAGCACTCGTCTCCAAAAACTTCTTATAGAAGTCGTACAACTTCTTGGGAGTGATACTCTCTAGAATCTTCACATCTCCACTCACATTGAAGCTGCGGACGTCGTTCTTGTTCAAAGCCTCGAAAGCCCCCATGATGGAAGACTGTTTGGGGTCCTCCTTCAAAGAATCGATTTCTAATGCGAGTTCCTTCTTGACTCTCTCGAACGTCACTTCGTCGAATTCGAACTCGTCCGCATTCGGGGCTAACAACATCTCGAAGAGCATGGCCACCGACTCCTCCAAAGTATCCGCATCGGTATATTTGGGGTCCAAAAAGTCGACATAAGCATTCGTAACCAACGTCTCTCCAACTCGCGAACTCGTCCCGTTTATCTCGACATTGTATAATTCGGCGAGTCTCCGCGACAACAACTTTCGCGACGGATACTTCTTGGAATTTTCGAACAACACGCTCATGAGTAAAGCAGTATAAGTGATGTTCTCCAAAGAAGCCTCACTTCTGAACACCACTTCCAAATGGCAGCTCTTAAACTTCGTGGTTTCTATCGTATACAAATTGTAAGTATCGTTTTCAAAACAGTCGTATTTCATATGGTCACCTTTCTCAAACTTATTATGTCACTTAATCAGGATAATTATTTACTAAATTTCTTTCAATAACCTATTTAATTCGACAGCATATTCCATCGGGAGTTCTCGTTTGAAGTCCGCGACGAATCCGGCGACCAAGAGTTCTTTCGCCTGTTCTTCGGACAACCCCTTGCTCATCAGATAGAAAAGTTTATCTTCCGATAACTTCGAGACCGAAGCCTCGTGTTCCAAAGTCGCCGTCTTGTTGGAGACGATATTCAACGGATATGTATCGCTTTTGCTCACCTCGTCCATGATTATCGTATCGCATTTGACGAACGCTTCCGCCTTGTCGGCGCTCTTCGTTATCTTGACCTCACCGCGATAGTTAGCAATCCCCCCGTTCGAAGCTAAAGATTTCGAAATTATCTTGCTCTTCGTATTCTTTCCGATGTGAATCATCTTGGCCCCGGCATCTATTACCTGGCCCTCTTTTGCATAGGCAATACTTATCGAATTGCCTCGCGAATTGTCGCCTTTCAAGATGCAACTAGGATACTTCATCGTGACTCCACTTCCGACGTTCCCGTCGACCCACTCCATGAGTCCACCTTCTTCGACTATCGCTCGCTTCGTGACCAAATTGTACACGTCTTTACTCCAATTTTGGATGGTCGAGTACCGTACCTTCGCGTTCTTGCCGACGTATATTTCGACGACTCCGGCGTGCAACGAATTGACCGAATAGCTCATGGCCGTACAGCCTTCTATATAGGACAATTCGGCCCCATCGTCGACTATGATGATGGTCCTCTCGAACTGCCCCAAAGCCATCGAGTCGATGCGAAAATAACTCTGTAGAGGTCTATCCAATTTCGTATTCGGCGGAATGTATATGAACGATCCTCCACTCCAAAGAGCTCCATTCAAGGCCGTAAACTTGTTCTCGTCGTACTTGACCAAATTGTTGAAGTACTTGTAAAACAACTCCGGATACTTCTTTAACGCATCGTCCGAACTCGAAAATACTATTCCCTTCTCTTCGAGCTCCTTGCCTAGTTTGTGGTAGACTACCTCGCTCTCGTACTGGTTGGTCACCCCGTCCAAGTACTTTTCCTCCGCGGATATGACACCTAACTTGTCGAACGTATTTTTGATAGAACAGTTGACCTTATCCCAAGTACTCACGGCATCCTGTGCTTTCTTGTAATAATTTATCGAAGAGAAATCGATATCCAAGGTCGGTCCGAACCGCGGCATCCCGAGTTCCAAAAACTTAGAAAGCGACTTGAGTCTGAATTCGCACATCCAAGCTGGTTCTCCCTTTTTGGTGCTTATTTCCCTGATAGTATCTTCGTTTAGTTCTGTATACATGTGCATCACCTTTACCTATAGTATACCACTAATCATGAAACTTTGATATTTAAATCAAAAGAAAAAAGCCGACATTTACTTCGAAACTTCTCTCTTTTTTAGTTCATAAAGATTTTCAAAATCTACTTTTTATCTTCAAGGAAAGTACTCAAATTGTGAGTAGACCTTCTGATGTGTTATATGTTATGCAAGGGTAAACAATTCGTTATAATTTACAATCTTTTGTATAATTTTGGAGGCCAAAATCTAACCAATTTCTTGAGTATTTTAGGACATCATTTTATAATAGATATATACAAAGCCTAAGGGGAAATTGAGTATGTATAGAGCATATAAGTTTAGATTGTATCCTACTTCCGAACAAAGACAGAGTATCAACCGATTTGTGGGTTGTTCACGCTTCATCTATAATCATTATCTTGGTGTCATGAAAGAAAACGGTTATAAAAACAAATTTGATAATTGCAAGGATTATTCTCATAATTTGAAATGTGTTTATCCCTTCTTACAAGATGCAGATAGTTGTCTAATACAAACGACTCTTTTTCACTTGGATAACAATTTCCAAAGGTTCTTCAAAAGCGATTTCGGATATCCCAAATTCAAGAGTAGATTCGATAGAAATTCTTATACGACGAATGCCATCTATAGTACTTATAAAGAGAAACACTATTGCAATATAGAAGTAGACTTGAAGAAA
>CAYYLF010000038.1:0-14229 GCA_964472425.1 uncultured Muribaculaceae bacterium
CTTAATTCTCGTCACTCTTTTAAGTCTTTTTTATTTATTGGCTGTGAATAGTAACACACCATTTTTACACTGGTCTACACTACATACTAGCATTTTACGGTATATTATGCTACAATACAATCGGAAAGGAAGAAAATTATGAACGAGAATATAATCGAATTTTATCTTGCTGCTAGCAATTTGAAGACTACCATTCGTACAGGATGGAAAGAAGTGGGAATCCCTTCCGATGTACTCGAATCGGTTGCCGACCACGTATATGGTTGCTTAACACTGCTATTCGGACTAGTGAGTGAAAAAGACTATTCTCACTTGGACTTGATAAAGGTTATCAAAATGATTTTTGTAAAAGAGCTAGCAAAAGCCGTCACTTCTGAACAAAGTGTCATTTCTAGCGAAGACAAGAGTCAGGCGAATAGAAATGCGGTCGCATCTATCGTAAGTCGTCTAAAAACTGCCGACGAACTACTCGCCATCTACGATGAAGCCATTGCTCACGAGACTGCCGAAGCTAAGTTTGTTCAATGCCTGTCTAAAATCGAATCTGATCTTCAGGCCAAAAAGTACGAACTACAAGGACATTTCACTGTCGAAAATGCTCGTGCAGATGTCGCCAACTATCCTAAAGAACTAGCGGAAGAAATCTTACCGCAAGTCGAAAATGCCAGTGACGGATGGATATTGTTCGACAGAAGATACTATGCTGGAGATGAAACCTTCACGAGTCTATCTGAAGATATCCAAAATTTAAAATCGTTATAACACGAAAAAAACTGCAAATCTGCAGTTTTTTTCGTATCATCCTATTTTCTGTTTCTTTTTAGATAATATGTTCGTGACTATCACGAATCCGACCGCAAATCCGACTAAGACTCCCATGTTCAAAAGTAACGGTTTGATTGCCACCCAATCGAATACCTCGATAGTTTTAATCATCTCGTTCGTTTTGATAAACCAGTAAGACGGCAAGATGTGTGCGATGTTTAAAACCGTATCTGGAAGCCATTCCATCGGTACGAAAGCTCCACACAAGAAACTCGAACCCAAAGCGATGACGTTAACTATCCCGTTTATCGCTTCCTTATTGCGGACGATTGTTCCCAACAGAAAGGCGATGGTCAAAGCACAAAATGAGAAAATGAACGAATTTATTATCAAGAATAGCCCGTGCATAGAAAACATCACGTCGCCCACGAGTATCAAACTGATGAGAACGTACACTGACCACAAACCCAAAGAGAATAGAGCATTACACCAAAGCAACTTCCTGTTGAAAGACTTGTAATTCATGCTGCTGACGATTGTCCTCTTCGCGATGCCCTCGCTTCGGAATATCGACAACACGAGACAAATGATGAATATGGCCCCGGCTAGTAAACAATAATTCATGAAATTGTAATACCTGCTAGCCTTCTCGAGTCCCGTCGAATCGAGTTTCGAAGTCACTCTTACCGAGACGTTCGAACTCAAAGTCTTCTCGGTCGCTTTGACGATTTCTTTTTCTTCCTCCACGAGCTCCCGGTAAGTATTCGCCACTCTCACATACCTTTCGAGCATCATCTCGGCCAAACTAGCCTGATAATCTCCCGTACTCTTGACTTCTATCTTGGGATTCTTGCCGGCCAAAAAATCGTCTCGATAACCATCGGGAATGTAGATGATATAATTGACGTCGCGATAAAAGAGTGCATCCAACCTTTCATCCTCGACCTCGTATTCTTTTATGATAGAATTCTCGCTCATATAATCGACGAGACTGGCCGTAATGCCTTCATCGACGTCTTCGTTCACGATTGCCACATCCGGTTTACTCGCTTCGAAAGTCGCGACAGTCTCGTTCGCGGACATGTTGAAAGCACTAAAGAATACCAAAAACATCGTATACATGATGATTGGAGCCTTGCACTTGTTCAAAATCTTCAAGAAAGTCTTAAATACTATCATATCTTTGCCTCCTCAAACTGAAACTGGCCGCGCCTATCATCACGGACGAAAACGCGAGCAAACTAAACAAATCGAAATAAAACCGCGTATTCGTACTGTAATAATATAGAGCATAAAACCCGTCCGTTATCATGTTCGCCGGATTTATCATGTTTACGAAAGGCACGTTTACATCGACGATATATTTCATCGTAATGCCCATCATGCCGGCTAAGAAACATCCGAACATCGTCACCGAAATTATGATGCCGGTCTTCGTATCTTCTTTTGCTTTGAATAAAGCCGCGACCGCGACCCCCATCGAAAGTCCGGCCAAACTTCCTACCGCGGCCAAAAGTGCGATGAGAGAAAACTTCGTTCCGTAATCTACTCCTAGAACCAAAATCGTATAGGCAAAAAGGAGAACTACACCCGCAAGTTGGACGACGTAACTTGCCAAAACGCTGCTCAAGATGAGTGACCTCTTGGCCGTCGGACTGACCGCGACCCTCTTACCTTTATTGCTCATATTCGCCAAACACTGATTGATAGCGTACATACCTAACGTCCCTCCGTAGAGACAAGTCATGGCAATCAAAGTATAAAACTCGATCATAGTATAACTCATATTTTCGTTCGATGCATCCGCGATGTTGGCCTCCGCTCCTTCGATTTTCTCCTTCACTTCTAAATACAGATTGCGATAAAATCCGTCGATATCGCTCACTCCGGCTGGCAATCTGCTCCCAGCACTAGCCATCACGGTCGAAAATATGCTTTCGTACTCGCCTATCTCTTCGACAACGTACTTCAAAATCGTCTCGTCCACTCCGTTCGAATTGACGACTACCGAAGGTTCATCCTTCAAAACGAGGTAACCTGCAATCTCGTCGTTCGCAAGCATTCGCTCGGCCTCATCTTCTTCCACATATGAGATATCGAAAAGTCTATCCTCGACCGATTCGTCTCCCAAGTTTGCAAACACTTGCTTGTACACTTCGTTTTCTCTAAACTTCGCATTATCGACGACGGCAATATCTATGATATCCAACTTCTCGCTCGATTCGATGTTCGAAAAAGCCATATTGAAGAAAGTACCCAAGATGATGGGAAAAGCGAAAGTCCAAAAAATCATCATCCTATTGCGGAACATCGTCTTGACCGCATACTTAAAATTGTGCCAAAACATCAGTCTCTCAGTTCCTTTCCCGTGAGTTCCAAGAAGACGTCGTTCAAAGTCGGTCTTTCTGAGAATATTTTCGTATACTTGACTCTCTTGCTTTTCAAGAAATCCAATAACTGATCCAAATTGTTCTTTCCCTTTTTGTAAGTGATGAAGAGAACACCATTTTCGTAATTGACCATCTCGACCGTCTTGAAGTTCTCGATTTCCTCGACTACACTTCTCTTCAAACCATCGACTTCGACGGTCACCTTCTCTTCGATGCTTGCCAAGGCTTTTAGTTCGTCGGTAGTTCCCGCCGCGATTACTTTTCCTTTATCCAAAATGATGATTCTATCGCATAATATCTCGACTTCTTCCATGTAATGAGTCGTATACACTATGCTTGCCCCCGCCTCGCGCAAAGCCTTGATGCCGTCCAATATGTTGTTCCTACTTTGTGGGTCGACGGCCACCGTCGGTTCATCTAGAAAAATGAGCTTGGGCTTGTGTGCTATTCCACAGGCGATGTTCAGCCTTCTAAGTAATCCACCCGACAACTGTTTAGGATAAAACTTCTTAAAATCTTCGAGCCCGACTAACGAAATTGCCTCGTCGATATATTCTTTTCTTACGTTTTTATCTTTTATGTAAAGACCACAAAAATAATCGATGTTTTCCCAAACCGTCAACTCCTCGAACACGGCCACATCCTGAAACACTACTCCGATTTGCCTTTTCAACTCGTACGCATCGGGATGCATCTCGGTCCCGAATATCTTTATCTTGCCCGAAGTGTAGTTTAGCAAAGATAATATGCAATTGATGGTCGTCGATTTGCCCGAGCCGTTCGGTCCCAAAAGACCTAATATCTCGCCTTCTTTTACCTCGAAACTCAAATCGTCGACTGCCTTCACATTCTTGTATTCTTTCGTCAAATTCTCGACTTCTATTACCTTTTTCATTTGTTTAATCCTTCCTCCTTCATAAATCCTATGAGCATCTCGCGAACCGTCTTCTCGAGCAAAACAGAAATCTCTACATCGCTTATGGAAATCGTCTTGGCCGCGACTAGACAAGCTATGCCGTGTGTGAAAATCCATACCTTCACATGAAACTTCTTTTGCAATTCGTACGAAAGACCTGTGAGCTCTTGCCCCGTTTTTATTATTGCCTCACCCATTCGGTCGGCCATGATAAATGCTTCGGCATCGAGTTTGGTCTTTTGCATGAATAGTGCTTTAAAAAACTCCGGATGCTCCTTAGCAAAAGTGATGTAACCGATTCCCGTTTGCTTATATGCCTTTTCGCTTCCCACTTCGACAGTCATGTATTCTCTATATGTATCGTACATCCTCGCAAAGACTGCCTCTTCGAGTTCGCCCATATTGGCAAAATTGTGAAATATCGGCTGAACCGAGCAACCCAAATTGCTTGCCACTTTTCGTGCATTTACAAAATGCAATCCCTCTTTCTCGACTATTTTCAAAGCCGCGTCTATTATTTCTTCCCTTCGATATTTCTTTGCTGGTGGCATACCATCTCTCCTTTAGATAACAACTGTTATATATCAACTGAAATTATACACTTATTACTCATTAAAGTAAAGAAAAAAGTCGACCAAACATAAGTCAACTTTCCACGAATAAATCGTCGTAATCTTTAATAAATTCATCTAGACTCGTACATTCGCCTCTTTTGGCGGAATCTATCAACATATTTAAAAGTTCTTTCCTATCGTATTCTTTAAAATCACCTGCAAAATCGACTTTCGAAAACACGCTTGGAGAACCGAATCCATATTTTATTTTGACATCTCTACTCGATTCTCGACAAATCAAATGATTATTATCCAAAAATAGTATTTCAAAAATGTTGTCATATATCTTTGTACCTATAGCTCTTTTACCATTGCTAAAAGCAAACTCAAAGTACATCCTCTCGAATTCATCTACTTTCTCTCTAGGCATTCCATAACCATTTATCAATACACCTTCTATTCTATCGATTATATTGTCATCGTTAAATTCATTATAATGAAATTGCGTCTTAAAACTTGAAGGAAAAAATTGATTGATAGCCATGGTAGATATGCTTTTTAAGGTCTCGAAAAAATCACCTACCGCATTCACTGCATCTGCCTTATTACCATAAAAATTGTTAAAATTTGAAATTTTTATACTATGACCGTTAAAAAAAGAAAAGGAGAAGACTATTCTTTCGTCGACAGCTCTATGTTTGCCAACTTTGACTAAAGTCTCTCCTCTTCCATTAGTTGGTACTTTTATCTGCTTATTCTTATAACCCATTATAATAATTAAAAATGTCCTCGAGTGATAGTTTTTGATTAGACGATGCAGTTGCAATGGTATTTTTTCTTGCGTTTATCCACGGCATTTCTTGATGAGTCATATATTCTAATTCATCCGCAGAGAATACGCCAAACTTTTTCCATATGTCTTCTAAAAAACTCTTTAAATCGTCGTTTTCAAATTCCATTGTAACATCGATTTTTGGCACTTCTCTCCAATTGTATACCTTATATTTAGAATACAATGATGGAAAAACTGGACCATGAATCCAAGCCTCGGGAACCTCCTCGAACAGCACATTGTCGATTTCATTTGGATTATGATTGTTTATAGCAATAAACCAAGAATAGGCATAATAAACCAATTTCTGTATTTTTTTTGGAGTGAGTTCAGATTTTGTCAAAAAGAAATCCGCAATCACAAAAGAATCTATTTCACTGTCCTTGATGACCATAACTCCTCACTCCCTACTATAAAGATTATATCATATCCATATGGTTATTTCCAGTAGATGTGAAAACTATTATACACCACTAAAAATGTAAAATCAAGACAAGCATATGACAATAGTTCGTAAATTTTTTATCCACGGCAAAGTTCCTGCAAATAGTAATGAAATATATCCAAATGCACCCTCTCGTCCGCGATGATTCTATCCAAAAGCTCCCGTATTTCTACATCATCTATCATCCTCTTATGTTTCATGTAATTCTTAACCGCAGCCTCTTCTCTTGCGATATCCACTTCGAGCATGGACTTCAAGTCATTCTTGTACGGAACATCCAAACCACTCCAAGGTATCACGAACCCGTCCTCCGATATAGACCCATAAACGGGATTAACTCCTAGCGCTTCGATGACTTGCCCCAACAACAGTAAGTGATGCATCTCTACTTTCGATATATCTCTCAAAACTCGCGCCAACTCCGGATGCTTGCTCTCGAGCACGAACGCTTGATACAAGTACAAGTGCAAGGCCGTCTCTTCGCTTTGTGCGCTCGCGTAGTCTTCCATGAGTAATCGAGCATATTCCCTATTGGGAATAGAAACGGTAACTCGGGGATAATCTCCTTCACTTCGACATATCATAACACTTCACCACTTAAAAATATGCCATTCGAAGAACTCCTATTCCAAAATCGAATATAGAACTTTCAAAAAATCTTTCTCTTCGTACCCGACCGTCCGGATGTAAATCCACCTATCGTGTGCGTACATGTTGGCCGAGTAAACTTGATATTCCACGACATTCGTGTATTTTTCCAAGTACACATCGACTCCCCGAACAGTAGACATTTTACCATCATCGTTCACGAAAACTCCGCCGTAACACCACAAATCGACGGGACCTCTGTTCTCCTCTCCTATCGAAATTACGAATCTCCGGTCGTAGTCTTCACCTCTTATCTCGTACTGATTGGGGACAATTATTTCGCCCGAATCGCAGGCCGTAACGTATCCCGTCTGTACCTCACCACCTAACAATTCGATTCTAGAAAACCAATCGAACTTCGAACTCAAGTCGACCTCGACGAAGTCTACACATACGTCGGACGAATTGCCCACATCATCCCTCCTATTCCAAAATAGCACATCGCTCTTTGGCACATCTCCATCTGGCTCGAATACCTTCCTATTCTCTCGCGCGAACAAAATCAAAGCCAACGCACAACAACTCACTAACGAAAACGCTATCCAAAACGACCTCGCCCGAGTTCGTTTCTCGCCCTTTTCTATGGTATCCAAAATCTTCCGATAATTGTCATTCTTAGAATTCTTCATCTAAATTCCTCCCTCAATTCTTTGAAAGTGCGATACAAATCGTTTTTCACGACCGAAACGCTCGTCTTCAAGACCACCGAAATCTCTTCTAACGACATCCCCAAATAATAGAGATACACACATTTTTGTACTCTCACGTCCTTCTCTTTCAAGCATTCCCACAATTCTTCCAAAGTGAGTCGACTGGTCATTCTCTCTTCGGCCCTCGTATCCGCGATATGAATGTTCTCATCGAAGGCACAATCCTTAGGCAATTTATACTCGCGCGCAAGTACATTCCAGGCCACCTTGAAAAGATAGGCCTTACCATCCCAAACTTTGTTTTTCTTAAGAACACTGTACATCTTCACGTATATTTCCTGTAACATATCGTCGACCCTATCGAGTCTCGGAGCCTTCGCGACCAAAAATCGCTTCAAAGAAACGTAAGTCTCCTCGTAGAATTTCGAAAAATCGTTCATAAATCTCACCTTCACCTATTAAGAGTATCTCTTCGTTCCAAAAGTTTCAAAAAAAGAAAAAATTCCGAACCTTTCGTTCGAAACTTCAACGATTAATCTTCCAACAAATATGCATTGCTAGGACTCACGGCCATCACGGGAGTGTATATTATCCAATCGGTCACATCATCTACCGTATACCAAGCCTCGTCACCCGTGTGCATATCAGGCACATCGTAAGGTTCCTGCGTAAGACGACCCTTGAACTTGCCGCCCTTCACTTCCAACAATTCGAACCATATGTGCTCGAATCGTCCCTCTTCTTTGAGTGGCAATCCGACTTTTATGAGAATGTGATTATTTTCATCTTTCGAACACTTCTCGACATAACCGAACCGTTCCATGGCCAAATCTTTCATTCGGAAAGTTTCCTCGTCACTATAGAAGAATAGAGGATTGTCGCCCCACAACTCGTCGTATATCGAAACCTTGTTCAACACGCCATTCTTCTCATCTTCCTCGCTCGTATACAAGAACACTATACTCGTCTTCGAATTGTGTCCCTCTTTTCTGTCGTCTAATCCGCCCATTTTCAAATGTTTATATTCGAAGATTCCTTGAGTCCACGACCTACACGTCGCGACGACCGGATAACCGTTTATGAGCCTGCCGATATACGCCCCGTCCACGCGAGGATTGAAAGGCTCCTCTCTATCGAGCAAAAACATCGCATAAGTACACAACAGATTGTAGTGGTTTTGATAATTCTCTTGGTCCGATTCCAAAATCTCGAGCTCGGTCACATTGCACCTACAAAGTCCGTGAGTATGTAGCCAAACCTTGCCGTCTTTCCCAGCTATCGCCTGAACCGTGAATAAATCTTTCGAACTAGGAGCTACGTGCGACGCGGCGGCCATTTCTACCCACTTCGCTGGAATTACTTTCTCGGCACTCTCGTCCAACACAGCGAGCATTTCTGGAACCATCGCGACGGCCAACTTTAAATGCAAATGATAACATTTCTTGGCGTTTCCTTTATACTCCATAAAAATCGTAAGAGCCTTATTTGCTTTCAAAATCGTCATTCTCTCGTCTTCTTTAAAGAGATAGTTTTTGTTGAGATAATACTCCGGTACGGACACTCCACCCATGAAAAGTCCCACTTCATACTCTTCGCCTTCGTACGTGAGCTTCAAACTTATGATGCCATCTACTCCGGCATTCGTCTCGCCAAACTCCAATCCTTCGATAGCCGAAACCCGATCGAACGCACTAGTCGAAAACTCGTACTTCTCATCCTTAGGGATGGCGAGCATATAAGACTTTTCTTCCCAATATCCGAGGGGAGCTTCCACCAATTCCTTTTTTTTCAATTCACATCTTCCTTTCGGACACTCGTCATTAGTAAGTATCTCTAAATAAAATTTTACCAAATTGACCTCTCAAAATCAATTAGAAAAGACGTCTCTTCAGCATTCTCTAAAGTACCATAAACCTGACCATACGCATATGTAAGAACGATTGCTCTATTTTTCATTTTCTTCAAGTAATAAATCAATTTTGCGATTTTAAGATAACTTCTTTGAGACCATCCACCATATTAATCTTTGTCGTAATTATATACTTCGCATCGATTTTGTGTGATATTAAATTGGTGATTACCTTCATCGCTCTCGCACCATCGAACCACAATGGGACGACTGATAAGTATTATTAATTCAAAACAAAAGTCGGAGTAATTTTGAAAGAAAAAAAGAGCTTATGCTCTAAAGTGCCTAAAAATGGTGCTCTTGGTGAGATTCGAACTCACTACCTCTTCCTTCGGAGGGAAGCACTCTATCCAAGTGAGCTACAAGAGCAAAACGAAAAATGGAGAACAGCAAACGTTCTCCAAATACTTTGCCATTCACAAAGTAATATTATCACATTTTCTAGTTAATTGTCAAAATTACTTTTCTGAATGCATGAATAACAGACCGATGTTGATGAGACCAGTAATTCCAATTAGAGAGTATACGAGTCTCGTAAGTACGGTCATTTCACCGAATAAGGCCGCGACTAAATCGAACTCTAAAAGACCGATAAATCCCCAGTTTAAGGCACCTATTATAGTGAAAACTAGTGCTATCTTCTGTAATGTTTCCATATCAATAATTCCTTTCTTCCCTACTAGTATGAGCACGAACAATCGAATTATACTAAAAATTCGCCGAAATTTGAGGTTTAAAAGAAGATATTATAGCCAAAATAAGAATATGGAAACGATTTTAATGTGTATAGAAGTATTCTTCGCGAGAATGCTGGACGTCTCGATAGGTTCGGTAAGAACCATTCTTTTAGTAAAAGGTAAAAACGTCATCTCGACCATTCTGGCTTTTATAGAGATTTTAATTTGGTATATGGTCGCTCGTCAAACGCTCACTTCCGACGAGACAAACTTGGCCATAATTCTTTCGTATGCTGGAGGATATGCCATCGGTACCTACGTAGGTGGCCTCATCAACAAATACTTCGTTCGCGGCAATCTCATGGCCTTCGTCGTCACCACCTTGGACAACCACTTCATAATTGACAAACTCAAAGAAGCTGGATACGGCGTAAGCACCATCTCTACCGAGGACAAAAAACTCATTCTCATGATAGAATTCAAGAAGAAATTTCTAAAAAATCTCAAAAATACCATCCGCGAACTCGACGAAAACGCCTTCGTAGTTGTAAACGAATCGCTTCACGTCGAAAATGGCTATTTGGGCTAAACCGAAGACTTTATCTTCGCTTTTTTGATTGCTACTTTACGCATTATGTCGACAGGAAGCACTGTCAAGGACAACAGTAAAGTAACTGCAAACTCTGTAAAGGTAAGCCCGTACGTTCTGAACACATCTCCTCCTCCGTATAGAAGGAAAATTTGGATTATTGTGATGAACAAGATGATGAATATGAACGGCTTATTTTTTGTAATATTCGCAAACACGTTTATTCTACCAGTTCTCGCATTGAACGAGTTGACCACTCCCGAAAACACGAACAATCCGAAGAAAGCTGTCATGAGATATCTGTCGTCGGGCGCACTTCTGAACAAACTCGCAAAAAACGGAACCTTCAAAAACAGTATCAAAAGGATTGCCGTATAGACGCCGGTCACTCCTATCGAAGAATACATGTATTTGTTGATAATCTGCTCATCCTTCTTGATGGGCATTTCGCTCATGTACTCTTCCAAAGGCGGCTCGAACGAAAACGCCAAACCGGCAAACGTATCCATAATCATATTTATCCAAAGCATTTGCATGACCGTAATGGGCGTATTGATGTTCAAGAAAGGTCCTAGAATACTCAAAGTGAGAGCACACAGATTCATCATGAGTTGGAAAATGACGAATTTTCGAATACTCTTGAAAATCGTTCGCCCGTACAATATCGCTTTGCCAATCGACAACAAATCGTTGTCCAAAATGACGATGTCCGCGGCTTCTTTGCTGACCTCGCTCCCAGAGCCCATCGCAAAACCGACATCCGCACACTTGAGAGCTGGCGCATCGTTCACCCCGTCTCCAGTCATACCGACCACTTCGCCCAACGACTGCCCGATGCGAACTAGTCTACTCTTATCGGTAGGTAAAGCTCTTGCGATTATTCTTATATCCTTATATATAGAGGCGACTTCCTCGTCGCTCATCTGCGATAACTGGTTGCTCGTCAAGACCACGTCGTCGTCACTCCCGATGAGTCCAATTTCCTTTCCGATGTTCACGGAAGTATCCAACGCGTCGCCCGTAATCATGACGACGTGCACGTTCGCCTTCTCGATTAACTCGACCGCTGCCCGTGCGTTCGAAGACACCTCATCCTTCAACAAAACCATACTGATAAAGACCAAATCGTCCGAGTCCAACCTCAACTTATCCGCTAGCAAGATGACTCGATAACCGAGCCTCGTATACTTGACGAGCGCATTCTCTAAAACTTTCTTATCGGCATATTCTCTTCTACCTTGTTCGTTGTAAATCTCTTTTATCTTGGGTAGAAGAACTTCCGGAGCCCCTTTGACGAGTTCGTGGATACTCCCATCATCTATCGACACCGAAGAATACTTGAGAGTGCTCGAAAAGTATTTTTGATCGATTACTCGGGCAGAGACCTTTCTACTCTTCGCATAATTCATGAGAGCCTTGTCCGTGATGTTCCCGCCCAAAATCGAACCATCCTCCGCGAGTTTGGCCTCGTTATTCAAAATCATGTTGAGAAAGATATAATGGGCGAGTCTCGGATAGGCGACCAAATCGTCCTTGTTCGAAATGACTTTACCATTTCCGAAAACCACTCCGACGACCTCCAAATTGCCCTTCGTAATCGTTCCCGTCTTGTCGGAGAAAAGTGTACTAATCGAACCGGAAGTCTCTATTCCGACCATGCGCCTTACCAAGACGTTGTTCTTTACCATCCTTTGCATGTTCGAAGACAATACCAAGGCGACCATCATAGGTAACCCTTCTGGAACACTCACGATTATTATGGTCACTCCCAAAGTGAGAGCATAGATGATGTGCCCGAATATGATGCGTGGAGTCGTAATCGTCCGAACGATGAGTCCCCAACCGAAATTATTCGCGATGAAGATGACCGAGAACAAGTAAGAAACCATCACCAAAACCGCTCCGATTGTACCTATCTTGCTGATCGTCCCAGCCAGATTCTTTAGTCTTATGCGAAGGGGACTATCCGGATTCTTATTAAGAAGCTCCAAAGCAATCTTTCCGTACTTCGTATTCGTCCCGACGGCCGTCACCTCGACGTACGCTCCGCCATTCAAAACGACGCTACCTCTATAAACGGAATCTAATACCTTTCTAGAAACATCCTTCGCCTCACCCGTAAACGAAGATTCGTCCAAAGATAAGTTCCCTTCTACGATGACCCCATCCGCCGGAATCAAATCGCCCGTGGCCAATTTTATGATGTCGCCGACGACGACATCCTCCGCCTCGATGCTCGTTAGCTTGCCATCTCTTATACAATTGCATTTGACACGCGAAGACTCATCCTGCATCTTTTCGAAAGCTTTCTCACTTCCATACTCGCTCAAAGTCGAAATGACCGACGCGAGAGTGATAGCTATCACGATGCCTAAGGTCTCGAACCAATCGAAACTCTGAAACAAAAAAACAGTCTTGACTGCCAATACGATAAGTAAAATTTTGATAATCGGGTCTCCAAGAGACTCCAAAAGAAGATGCCAAAACGTATTTTTTTGATTGTTGGATATCACGTTCTTGCCATACTTGAGCTGGCTTTCCTTGACTTCATTACTACTTAACCCTCGTTTTTTCATAAAAAGTCACCTGTCCAATTATATGAATGACAGATGACTTTATTACATCATTTTATCTCGTCTAAGTTTAATCCTTCTTCTCGTATTAAATCGTAGAAATCTATTTTGAACTTTTGTATGGCCTTTTCCTTCGCATCCGGATAGACATTTCGAGCATTTAAGATGGCTCTATACACATGCTCGAGCCTCGCCTCGTTCTTATTTTCATAAAGAGCATAAGAAAGAGCATTCGACACGATAGTTATACAGATATCCGGATACCTGCTCGCGACCTCGTATACTCTCTTGTACTCGCTAGTCATATCTACTATAGCTTCCATGATTCTCTCCTGAACGAATGGAGTGTAAGCGAGCTTGACTCCCGTCTGGGTTTCCAATTTCGGCAAAGTACCCATCAAGATTTTGACCGTCGTAGGCCCATCTGCTTCCTCGATTTCGACCTTTTGGAATCGCCGATTGAAGGCCCTATCGCGTAAAATGTAAGTTTCATATTCTTCGGTCGTCGTCGCCCCAATCATTTTGATTGTTCCTCTATCCAAGGCCGGTTTTAGCATGTTTGCAAAATCGACCCCGCTGTTCTCATTCCGATTTACCAAGAGATGAACTTCATCTATGAAAATGATAGTATTCTCTTTCGCCTTTAATTCCCGTATCAAAAGCTCTATTCTATTGTCGTTTTCACCTTCGATGTTTCCGAGTAAACTGGTCATATTTAGCTTGTAAAGTTTCCAACCCTGTAAAGCATTGGGAACTGTTCCATTCTTTATTCTATACGCTAGTCCTTCGACGATGGCCGTCTTACCTATACCGGGCTTTCCGACCATCATGGCCCCTTTCTCTGGAGTCAAAAGAACCAAGATGATTTCTTTGATTTCCTCATCTCTTTCGATAGCCGGATCCGTTATATAGTCTTTACCGGTCAACTCCTCACCATAGTTATCGAGTAAACTGTAAACTTTTTTTTCTTCTTCTAAAGTGAATGTTTCTTCTTCCATAGTATCATTCTCCTAGTAATAGTATAACAGAGAAACGACATTTTAAAAAGAGTTTTCAACTTAAAAATCTAGTCTGCAATTGTAAACTAGATTTAATCGAAACGATTATCCTTTTTTCAAAATAGAAATAACGTTTTTAACTTCTTCGACCGTCAAATTCGTATATTTTGCAATTGTCTCGAGATTAACACCATCGGCAAGCATATTTTGGATTATGTCTTTTCGACTTTTTGTGATGCCTAGTTGAATGCCTTCCTCTTTGCCAAGTTGAATACCCTTTTCT
>CAYYLF010000039.1:0-13989 GCA_964472425.1 uncultured Muribaculaceae bacterium
CTTCTCTATACTCGCCATCTTCCGTTTCGCTCATCGTGAGTCTATATGTAAGTGACCCATTGGTATAAGTATTAACTAAGTCTACCCAGTCTATACTCATACTGGCTTCTACTGTACCAGTGTTCTCTATCGTGAACTTCTTCGTAGCCGTCTCGCCTAGAGAGAGTTTGACATCTAGACCGTTGTCGTTGTCCGAAAACTTCAAAGACATGGTCGCGGTCGTAAAGCCACCTGAGACAGGGTCTTGTCTACCAGCTGTCGTGAAGTAGGCGTAACTGAATGCTCCCACCAAAAGTATGATTGCAATGGCAATTAGTATAAAAGCAATCGTCCTTTTGTTTTCTAGTTTCATTCCATCTAATTTCATACCTTAATCCTCCCTATTTTCTATCATAAAAAATATACCACAAAAGCTCATAAAAAACATAAAATGCAACTATACACTGACAATTTATGCGCCTCTTTACTGATAAAATGTATAATAGAAAAGGACAGATAACTATGGATAAGAGTGACATAAGTTATATATATGACCGTGCGTCTCGACGAATAAAGATGTTTCGAAAATATCGAGGTATGACACAGGATCAGTTGAGTATGGATTCGACTTTTTCGAGGGGATTCATTGCAAATATAGAATCTCCTAAGACGAATCAGACATTTTCTTTAGGTGTGTTGTATTATCTATCTTTGAGACTAGACATTCCCATAGAATTGTTCGTGAAAGAGGACATCAATAAAGAATTAGTGGAGATGGGCTTAAGTGAAGAGCCATAATCTCTTTTTTTGTAAATTAAAAACTTCCCGGTTCGTGGGAAGTCAATATTGTCAATTGAAATCTTTGAAATTGAATTCTTTGGTTTCTTCGTCGTCATCTTCGTCGTAGATTTTTTTCTTTAAATCTTTAAATTCGTCCGAGTCGAATCTTTGTGTTCTATCGTCTTCGTAAAGCTCGGTTTTTAGTATCTCCGTGATGCTTTCTTCTTCAGTCGGATATTCGCGTTTTTCTTGTTGTTCTTCGGTTTCAGGGGCGGCGTGTTTAGGTCTTTCGATGACGCGGTCTATTTCAACGGTCTTTTCGGTTCCTTCTCTTCTTTTCAAAGGAAGTTTGGCATCTTCTTCTTTCTTTTTGGCATCCTTTTTTTTCTTGAATAGGATGAAGGTAACTCCTCCTACGATGGCTAGAATTCCTACTACTATGCCGACTATGAGCCAAACGCTAGTTTTCTTTTTATCTTTTTCGTCCGGTTCGTCTTTGTCAACCGGTTCATTAGATTGCTCTTCTTCTTTGATAACCGTAATTTCGTAGACTTGTTTGTCTTCTTTGTCGGAACTTTCGACAGTAATTTTGACGAGATTTTCGCCTTCGACGAAGTCTTCATTTCCTTCTATTTTGACTTCTGCCATGGGGTCTTCGAGTTCATACTTGAAATCGAGTTTGGTGATGTCTTCGCCGATGTGGACCGTATATTTGTTATTTTTAGAATCGAAAGTCGGACTGAGGCTCGCGCCTATGTTGTTTATGATGAGGTCTTTCAAATAGGCCGATGGCTCGGTTATTTCTCCTCTTATAACCGTTATTTTGTAAGTCGTCGATGTCGAACCGTCCTCGGCTGTGACCGTTATTTCTCCAGTCGTCTCGCCCATCTTGAGGTCCCTCATAGTCGTGTCGCCAGTGACTGTAGCTCCTTGACAAGGAACAGCATTGAATCTGATGACATTTAGAGTATCTTTAATTTGTACTTTGTACTCGGTTACCGTAGGGTCAAATTCGGGAGAAAGTGTCCCTTGGGTAGTCGTGAGTCCAGTCAAGATAGCTTCCGAAGATTTGGGACGTTCGTATTTGACCGTTCCGGCAATAGCTTTGACTCCGGCACTTTGTCCGGGTATCGCTTCTGTGCCATCCGCTTTAGAAAATTTGACGTTTACAGGTGTAATACGAACATCGCTGTCCATCGATTCGGATGTTCGATAAACGATAGTTCCTAGTTCGTGTTCGGAAAGAGTCGAATCGCCTTCAGCCGTGAAAGTGTACGTCACGATATCTCCACTATAAACAGGACTGAACGTGAGCCCGGCACCGGTGCTCGGTTGAACATTCGTCACTTGAGCATAAAATGTATTCGAAATGCTCAGTTGAAATTCGACTTTGTTGTAATCTATCAAATCTTCATCTGTGAGAGATATCTTTATTTCATTTTTCTCCGTGCCGGCCTGTGCCGAGCCATCGTCAATTTTTAGGGTAGCTGCATTTGCTCCCCCGATGAGGCAGCCCCAAGAGACTGCTAGGCATAATAGACTTTTGAATGTCTTCATTTTTTAAATCTCCTTTTAAATCAATTTCAATAAAATTTCGTTCATCACATAAATATATTTGGGATTAACAAAAATATAACCGTCCTTGTAAATCAGTTGCTTCGACTTTACGAGGGGTTTTACCGGAAAGGCGTCTTGCAAGTTGACTTCGTATTTATCGAAGAATTCTTGTAGATTTATTCCTTTCGTCTTCCTTAGACCTAGCATGACTTCGTTTTCCATCATTTCGGTTCTGCTCACGAGGTGCTCATCTTTTTTGTAGTTGCCCAAAAGGTAATCGTCGAAGCTCTTCGTATTTTCGTAACGGAATCCTTTGATGAATCCGGACGCGCCGAGGCCGAAGCCATAGTATTCTTCGTTGTCCCAATATCTTAGGTTGTGTCTCGATTCGTATCCGGGGCGAGCAAAGTTCGAAATCTCGTAATGCTCATATCCGGCTTTATCCAAGGTCGTCGTGATGTGATTGTACATCTTGGCTTCCTCTTCTTCCATGATGTTCTCGTCTCCCCTAACCCGGCACATAGTGTGATCTTCTATGATGAGAGAATAAGTGCTAATGTGGTCGGGCTCGAGTTTTAGGAACAAATTCAAGTCTTTCTTGAGGTCGCGGACTCTTTCGTAAGGAATGCCGTACATCAAATCGACGTTTATGTTTTGAAACCCCGATTCGCGAGCAAGATCTATCTTTTCTTTGGCATCTTTAAAGGTTATATCGCGTCCCATGAAGTCGAGCTTGGCTCGGTCGAAAGATTCTATCCCGATGGAAAGGCGATTGACGCCCATCTCGCGAAGGTCGAAAAGCAGACTCTTGTCGATGTCTTCGATGTTACATTCATAGGTAAATTCGTAGTCGTCCGCAAAGTCGAAGGTAGTTACGATGTTTTTTAAAAGTTCTCTTTCGTAGTCCGAAAGACACGAAGGAGTTCCGCCTCCTATGTAGAGAGTTTCTATCGTCTCGTGTTCGTATGCGTCTTCGATTTCGTTCGCCAAAGCCTCCAAGTAAGAGACGGCAAGGCTCCTATTGTAAAGTACTTTTGCAAAGTCGCAGTATGCACATATCGACCTGCAGAATGGTATGTGTATATAAATACTGGCCATATACTTCACCTCTACCCTGAATATAGTAATTATAGCATCTTATGACATTTTATTCAAGTATGTTGTCGTCACTCGAAAACGAGACATTGTTGAATTTGCGGCTCGAGAGATAATCGCACATATGGACGAATTTTTCTTCGACCGTTTGAGGCAAAGGTAAAATGATATTTGGCTCGTAGACATTGGTGTTCCATCTACCCATATGACTCGCGTCCATCTTGGCTATACGTTCGATTTGTTCATCGGTGAGAGTCAGTTTGTCTTTGCATTCTCTTATGTAATTAGCAATCAAAAGTGGGTGATCAAATTTTGTGTAGCGTTCTTCGACTTTGCCCTTTTTGAGACCATCGTGGATGATGAGAGCGAAGATGATGAGATCCTTGGTCTCGGAATCGAATTTGTAGATGTTAAAAAGTTCGACGGCATATCGAACGGCGACTTTGACGTGTCGAACGAGGCCCCCTTCTCCGAGCGAGAATTTGGGATGGTACTTGCCCGTGGAACTGGCCGGTTCGTGAAAATAGTAGTCCGGTAGGAGTTCGACCATCGTGCGGGCACTCGACCTGATATTTTCGTTTTCTATGTAGTTGAGTTCGGTGGCAAAAGTGTCACTTTTAGTTTTCGTATCCATATTTTTTCTTCTTTCTGTAATCGTATTTGAATTTCGATGAATTATCTTTGGAACTCTTATTTATCCGACTTGAGAACGCTCAGGAAAGCTTCGGAAGGAAGTTCGACGCGGCCGACCATCTTCATTCTCTTTTTACCTTCTTTTTGTTTTTCTAAGAGTTTGCGTTTTCGCGAAATGTCTCCGCCGTAGCATTTGGCGAGGACATTTTTCTTCATGGCGCTTATGGTTTCGCGGGCTATAATCTTAGAACCGATAGAGGCCTGAATCGGCACTTGGAAAAGTTGTCGCGGGATGATTTCTTTCAGGTTTTCGACGATTGTCCGCCCCCGAGCGTAGGCATAATCTTTGTGTACTATGACCGAAAGCGCGTCGACGATTTCGCCGTTTAAGAGGATGTCCATCTTGACGAGGTCGGATTCTCTATAACCCGATAGTTCGTAGTCGAAGGATGCATATCCCTTGGTGGAGCTTTTCAATTTATCGAAGAAATCGTAAACTATCTCGGAAAGTGGCAAATAGTAGTGGATATTAACTCGCGTGGCATCGATGTATTCGGTATTATCGAAGATGCCACGTTTATCTTGGCAGAGGTTCATAATCGAACCTATGTAGTCAGTAGGCACTAGTATGTTCGTACGGATGAAAGGTTCTTCTATCGACTTGATAGTCGCCCGGTCGGGCATCTTGTTCGGACTGTCGATGTCGCATGTTTCCCCGTTCGTGAGCGCCACTTTGTAGATGACGGATGGGCTCGTGGCGATTATGTCTATGCCGAATTCGCGTCTGATTCGCTCTTCGATGACGTCCATGTGTAAAAGTCCCAGGAACCCGCAGCGAAATCCGAATCCCAAAGCATCGGAAGTTTCGGGGTCGATGGAGAGAGCGGCATCGTTAAGTTTGAGTTTCTCGAGAGCATCTTTCAAGGCATCGTATTTGTTCGGTTCGATTGGGAATAGTCCCGAGTAGACCATCGGCTTCATCGGCTTGTAACCTTCGAGTTGCTCGGTAGCTTCGGCGCGCTTGACCGTCACCGTGTCTCCAACTTTGACTCCTTCGATGTTTTTGATGGCTGCGCTCACCCACCCGACTTCTCCACTTACGAGTTCTTTTCGCAAAGAGATGTGAGGGGTATTTTTGCCGAGTTCGACTACTTCGAATTCTTCGCCGGTCGCTAAGAATTTGATGGTGTCTTTGAGGCGTATCGAGCCTTCGACGACTTTCAAAGAGACGATTACTCCGCGATAAGCATCGTAAAGGGAGTCGAATATCAAGGCTCTCGTCGGAGAGTCATTGTCTATTCGAGGAGGCTCGATGCGTTCGATTACGGCTTTAATCAAGTCTTCTACACCAACGCCGGTTTTGCCCGAACAGAGAATGATATCCTCATCTTTGAAACCGAGAACGCTCTTCAGTTCTTCTTTGACTTTCGGGATATCCGCGTTCGGAAGGTCTATCTTGTTAATGACCGGAATGATCGTGAGGTCATTTTCGAGGGCGAGGTAGAGGTTCGCGAGAGTCTGAGCTTCTATTCCCTGAGCGGCATCGACGACGAGAATGGCTCCTTCGCAGGCGGCGAGACTTCTCGAGACTTCGTAAGAGAAATCGACGTGTCCCGGAGTATCGATGAGATGAAGGATGTATTCTTCTTCGTTCAACGTGTATTTCAGTTCGACGGCATTCAATTTGATGGTGATGCCTCGTTCGCGTTCGATGTCCATACTGTCGAGCATTTGGTCTTTTAGTTCTCTCTTTTCGACTCCACCCGTAATCTCCAAGATGCGATCGGCGAGCGTACTCTTGCCGTGGTCGATGTGAGCAATTATCGAAAAGTTTCTGATGTTCGCTTGTTTCATAAGTTTCACCTATTCGGTATTATACTATCGTTTCCTTTTTTTGACAAATGAAAAGTGCACTTTTGGCGCACAGGGAATTACGATAGCAGTTTGGAAAGTATTTTCAGTATTTCATCCAAGCTCGTCCCGACGAATTTTTCGACGCTCGTCGAGAATTTGTAACCGAAGCGGG
Organism: uncultured Muribaculaceae bacterium; assembly: GCA_964472425.1. GTDB lineage: Bacteria > Bacillota_I > Bacilli_A > RF39 > UBA660 > RUG11867. The sequence goes on from CAYYLF010000039.1 coordinate 6,071, forward strand.
AGACGTTGTTCGTGTAATCTTTGGTTTGGTCCTTCAAATAGTCTTTGATGTCGACTTGTTCGCCGGCGGCTATGTCGCGTTCGAAGGCTTCGATTTGGCTGTCCGTGAATTCGACTTTGCGGCGAATGTTCCCGTCGTAATAACCGGATACGTTCAGAAAATAGAGAGCCAAATAGACTACTATCAAGAACATCATGACGATTTTGAACCAATTGATTTTTTTCTTTTCCACGAGTTATTCTCCTTCTTTGACGACTTCGAAGAGGGCTTTGGCGACGTATTCTAGAGTATTGGCGACTTCTTCTATCGTGTTTTCTTGACCACCTATTTCGATGAGAAGGGCGCCATCTTTCATGTTTTGGTTGAATACTCCGTTGGCGCCCCACCCGTTTCCTTTCGAAAGTCCTCGCGATAATCCGGCTGGAAGAGCCGCGTTTACTTTTTCGGCAAGTTCGACATTTTTCTCGTAACCATCGTAAAGGATGGCGACGATGAAGATGACTTTGGCGCAAGGTTTGCCGTCGATGGTTACTACACTAGCCGAGCGCGGGATGGCATCGCGATGGAGGTCTATTATCATCTTTATAGATGGATATTCGGCGAGTCTTTGTTCGATGTAGTGGGCACTCGCATAGTAACTGTGATTGTAGTTGAGGCCGTTTGCGTTTAGATAGTCGACCATCGATTCCGTTTCGACGTAAGACGGGATGCCATAATCGGCGAGGTAATCGGACAATATGTAACCCCCTATCGTCACATTGTATTTTATGTTGTAAGTTTCGAGTAAAGTACTGTCGTATTCTTCGGTGTCGTGAGAACTATAAATGTAGATGAGCGGATTTTTAGAGTTTTCGTGGGCACTTACGAGTTTGAGCTGGTCGACGGGAATCGGTGGAGTGTAATCTATTTTGGTATTTAGACCTAAAGTAAAGAGGTCGCGGGGGTTCAAAAGGTCGAAGGAAAGAAAGTTTTTTTGATTGGTCCCGAGTGTAAAGAGGTTCGTGTGGATTTCTTCGTCGCCCAGTACTCCTTCGATGGATACTTTCAACAAGATATTGAAGGTTACGACGAGAGCCAAAGCGGCGATTAAGAACCATAGGGCAATTTTCAGTACGTGCCCCCCTACTCGCTTTTTGGCGACAAATCTATTTTTCATTTTCTCACATCCTTGCGACCATAATAACTCAAAGTACCTTCAAAATATGTAGAATTTAGTTGCAAACTACAGTTATTTTTGATAAAATACTGTTTGTAATGTGAAACGAGGTGAGATTATGCCAATTATTAAAAGTTCAAAGAAGTCAGTCAAAACCGACAAGGTCAAGACAGAAAGCAACAACTTCTATGTAAAAACAGTAAAAAATGCGATTAAGAATACCGAGAAGGCTATCAAAAATAACGACGCGGAAGGCGCAAAAGCCAATTACAAGACTACTGTTCAAGCAATCGACAAGGCTTGCAGTAAAGGTCTAATCAAGAAGAATACATGTGCTCGTCAAAAGAGCAGATTAAATAAGAAAGTTAAGGAAATGGCTAGTGAATAGTCATTTTATTTTTGTAAAGCGATATAATAATGAGTAGTAAAAATGCGGGTACTTTGTTATAATTTTTGGTAGGTGATGGATTTGAAATCGTATATTTTTCCACTTTTATTGGCCTTTTTGCTCGGGCTAATTGTTTTCAATTTGGAGGATGTGACAGATTATACAGCCGGTCTCGTGAGTGCGACTCCGGAGGTCACAATCGAAAGTCCGAATGTATATCAAACCGGAAACAATTTCGGATATGTGCGTAGGTCGACCGATTTCGTACCATATAGCAAGCGAGATTTACTCGACATCTTCTACACCATCTTGGACAACGGATACGAAACGTTTACCTTTTATTGTCCGAGCGAGTATGCGTCTTGCATGACCGACATCGAGGATTTGACGAACAATCAGACTATCATTACGGACATCGGAAATTTCGTCCATCCGTTCAACAATTTCACTCATTTGAAGGTCGTGACAGGGTCTTTGGGTGAAGTGAACATAATCGTCACAAAAATGTATTCGGAGAAAATGATTTCGGCAATAAATGCTAAAATGGACAGAATCTTCGATGAACAGTTGACTCCCGATATGGCTTTGGAGGATAAAATTTTGAAGATTCACGATTACATAATAGACACGACTTATTACGACCAAGATGGTGGCGAGAATTCGGGGAATGCGTACGGGACTTTGTTAGAGGGCAAATCGAAGTGTGCCGGTTATGCGGATGCGATGGCCATCGCTTTATCGAGACTCGGGGTCAAGAATTACAAGGTCGCGAGCGAGAAACACGTGTGGAATGCCATCTATCTAAACGACGAATGGAGTCAAATCGACCTTACATGGGATGACCCCATCGTACAGGACGGGGCGGTAATCACCGACACGATTAGACACAAGTTTTATATGATAAATACGGATACTTTGTGGTCGTACGATACGGATGAGCACTCGTTCGACAAAAATGTGTACATCGAACTTCGGTAAGCAGTTGTACATGAACAATGAAGAATATTTTGTGAGGTAGCACGAAATGTTCTCTTATTTTGCCCCACTCCATTTAGACATACAATTGTGAGAGTCAAAAACTGCAAGAGGTCTTCGTCTTGCAGTTTTATAAATAATATTATTGAGTGAATGCGTTCATTCCAGATGTGACTATTTTTATTTTCTTTTCCAAATTTTCATTGATAATATATCGTTTGACTGTATCATAATCGATTCCAATAGCAGTGAGTCTTTCCATTTGGGATTTTTCATCACTTCCCCATTTGCCTTGGATGACCTCTATCGCAATGTCTTCTATAGAACGAAGTGAGTTTACAGAGATTCCTTCTAATAAAATGCGGTTGACATTATTTTGAATTGCCAAAGAATCGTATCCTGCTTCTTCCAACTTTTGAACTCTATCTTCCCCATTGCCCCATTTACCTATGATGACTTCCAACACCACTTCTTCTAAAGGTTTTAAATCATCTTCAACTACGATTATATCGTCTGAATTACTAGGTTCTGTAGAGGCGATTACATCTTCGTCTTTGGGGACATCGATTACGACTTGTTGGGAAACTTTAGGAGACTCTTCTGGCACTGGCAAATTTGTCGGGATAGAAACTTGATCATTTTGAAGCGAGCACGTAGATAATGCACCGGCGAGAGCCGCGCCTACGGCAAGAATTTTCAAACTGCTCAATAGATTCATTTTTCTAGCTCTTGCAGCCATCGTCGTCGGTTTGTATTCGGAGATAATTCGAATTACTTCTTCTCTAGTAATCGGAATGTCTTTTTTTAATGGATTTTCTCCTCCATATTCTATATATTCTTTCAACCTATTTTTAATCTCGGTTATCTCGTCTTCGACGACTCCCAGTCTTTTATCGATGGCATCCACTTTAAAAGCAAGGTCACCTATGTTCGGCTCGGTCGGCTCGATTCTTGCAATGTCGAGTCCAAACGATTTCAAAATGCCAATCAACTTATTTAGATGATTCTCTTTGTCACGACTAGCCGAACCGACAATTTCTTCGAATAATGAATCAATCGTATCTTTGATGGACGTATAATCTGGCTCGGCGTTTTCTCTTCTTTTGGAAACGAGCTCTTCATTTAACTGTTCTATGTGTTTAGTCAGCACTATATTTTCGGCGTTTTCCTTAACACGAGCGAGTTTTTCACACATTTCTCGACAAACTGCGGATACTAATACGAGATTTTCTTCGCCATAATCTTCTATTTTATGAGATTCTTCATCGAAATCGAAAACTTCAGGTATAATAGTACCCAATTTGAGCGTTTTGAGGGGCGGAACTTCACCGGTAGTAAAATCTAGTAGACTTCCTAAATCGGCTACTTTAGCCACACATTTGAAGAATTCGCTCAAAGTGACGAACGACAATGTGTCTGTCAGTTCATCTTTAGTGAAGCGCATTCTATCCGCACGAGTAAAGTGGTCGAAGAGTAATCCTTCAAACCAAGGGTTACCTTTGGAGTTTGCATAGGTATCTCTCGGAAAAAGTTGAACTATTTTTATTTCATCTAGATTTATGTCTCTATCTAGTATTCTGCTTATTACATTAGCAAACAATGTAAATTTACGTTGGGCCTCAAAAATCATATACCTGAATTCGTGGGCACTTGCATTATACATGACATCCGTTATACGTCTTTCGCAAGGTCTATCCATACAAAGAACTCCGGACGAATTCGTATTAAAATCCCACGTTCCCAAGAACAATCCAATAATGTCGACCGTACTTTTCTCGATAAAATACGGAATTACATCGGGATTATTGCACAGGTAATCAGCTAGAGATGAAATTATATCATCATCCCAACGCAACTCTCTCAAATTCAAACTATAAATGTTTGCGCATTTCTTCCATTTTTCTATTCGTCGATATGTTTTATACTTCTTCGATAGTACGTGGTCAGAGAATTCTTCCTCATTCCAATTTACGATATCTTCATTAAAAGGAATACGATGAAATATACCCATGTGTGATACAGAATCGACCATTCTAGTACCCATCTTGGGATATACATATTCCACTCTCGTTTTTAAACTCATAATTATCCCCCTTTAGTTGTGTGTTATTCTAGCACATAGACGATGAAAAGTCAAATTACTCATTCAAAATTGGCGTTCACAATTTAACTTTAAGGATATTTTGACTATCGTTCGATACATAACAAAAAGCGTCATTTGAAGATGACACTTTTTTTGTCTGGACAACTCGTCTGACCTCCAACTATGTCGTTCATGTCTATGTCGGCGGTCGCGTTTTTATAGTCATCGTCGAGCCCAATCGTGATGTCGACACAGTCGAGACAGTATGAGGAGTCGCGCGGGTCGACCACATCGCAGGCGGTTGTATCGAGAACGTCTTCTTTCTCGGTTTTATAAGCTCCTACTTCGATGAGTTCGTCGATAGTCATAGTGAATATGTATTTACAATCGGTTTGATTCGCTTTATCGGCACATTCGCAATGGGGCCCATCGGCCGTACAAGAACCACCTAGTTTGGTTTTGATGCGATTCGAATTGTCTTGAGCATAGACTACGGCGGCTTCTTCTATCGCGTTCAATTTGCTTTCGAGACCACGAAGTTTTAGCCTCTTACTGATACTCATTATACTCGGAACGGCCACGGCCATGAGTATGCCTAAAATGAGAAGTACAGTCAAAAGTTCTACGAGAGTAAATCCTCCGTTTTTATTTTTAATCATTTATCTTCACCATAAAAATGATAACAAAATGCGTTTGTAAAGTCAACCTTTTAAAAAGCGAACTCTAATCGAGTATCGCCTTTATTCTACGAACGCCTGCACTTGAGGCTTCTTCTTTCTTTATTTTGAAGTGATGCAATTCACCCGTATGTTCGATATGAGGCCCCGTGCATATCTCCTTGGAGACATCTCCGATTTGGTAGACCGAAACGACATCCGGATATTTTTCGATGAACATGGCTTCTGCCCCACTCGCGACTGCATCGTGTTTGTTCATCTCTGTTTTGGTGACCATGAGGTCAGCTTCTATCCACGAGTTTATCAGGTTTTCGAGTTCAGTTTTTTCTTCATCCGTCAGTTTGCGGTCGAAGTTGAAGTCGAATCTCATGCGTTCTGCTGTGATGTTGCTGCCCATCTGATGGATGTTCTCGTCTTTGAGAACGATTTTGAGAGCGGCATTTAGAAGATGGGTTGCCGTATGGTAACGGGTCTCTATTTCGCCCGTGCCGGCTAATCCACTTTTGAATTTGCCTTCGGCTCCGGCTCGAGATAGTTCTTGGTGGGCCTTGAATTTTTCTTGGAAGCCCTTTTCGTCGACTGTAAGCCCTTTCTCTTTGGCTAGCTCGATCGTCAGTTCGATTGGAAATCCGTAGGTGTCGTAAAGATGGAATGCAACTTCTCCTTCGATGCGGCCATCGGCTTTCTCGACGACTTTGTTAAATTCTTTCAAGCCTTTCTCCAAGGTACGAGTGAATTTATTTTTTTCTGTTTCGATTATGTTTATGGTACTTTCCCTGTTCGTTTCAAGTTCAGGATAGTATTCTTTGTAGTCGTCGATTATCATTCCGACGAGTTTCGTTAGGAAGTCACTCTCGGTGTCTATGCCGAGTTTGTTCTCGTGACGTATAGCACGACGGATGAGTCTTCTAACTATGTATCCTTGGTCCGTGTTGGAAGGTTTTACTCCGGAGTTCTCCCCTATTATTATCGTGATGGCCCGGATGTGGTCGGCAATTATGCGCATGCTAGACATGTATTCTCCTTCGTACGGTTTGCCACTATACTGTTCGATTAGTTCGATGTAAGGTTTAAATATAGATGAGAGATAGTTGTCCGTGACTCCTTCGAGGATGGCAGTCGTCCTCTCGACTCCCATGCCCGTGTCGACATTTTGGTGTTCGAGGGGTGTAAATCCATTCTCGTCGTGATTGTATTGCATGAAGACGTTGTTCCAGATTTCGACCCATCTATCATCTTCGGGGTCGTGTTTTTCTGGAACGGGGTCATTGCTTCGCCAGTAGAATATTTCGGTATCCGGACCACATGGACCGAACATTTCCATGTTAGGCCACCAGTTGTCGTCTACGCCCAAGTAACTGATGCGTTCTTCGGGGATACCGAGAGACTTCCAGACTTCGGCAGACTCCTCGTCGCGAGCGACTAAGTCGTTTCCGGCGAATACGGTCACGGCCAATTTTTCGACAGGGATATGTAGGACTTCGGTCAAAAACTCGAAACTCCAAGTGATGCTTTCTTTCTTGAAGTAGTCGCCGAGACTCCAGTTTCCGAGCATCTCGAAGAAGGTGTGATGAGTCGTGTCTCCGACGGCATCTAAGTCGTTCGTACGGACACATTTTTGGTAGTCGGTGAGTCTCTTTCCTAAAGGGTGCGGTTGTCCTTTCAAGTACGGAGTCAAAGGTTGCATACCTGCTGTGTTGAAGAGGACAGTGTTGTCGTTTTCGGGGACGACAGGGCTACTAGGTATCTGTTTGTGGTCTTTTCCTAAAAAGAAGTTTATGTATAAGTCTTTCAGTTTCATTTTTCTAATTCTCCAATCATTTCGCGAACTTTGGTTTTCAAATCGTCCAAAGTTCCGTCGTTTACAATAGTATAGTCGTATTCGGTATAATTATCAAGTCCTACTTCGGATTCGTGGTTGGCTTGCTCCGCGTCGAGTCCTGCATCGAAGTTCGGACGAACTATGCGAACAGCCTTTACTTGTGTTGGATATTTGTTTTTGAAGTAGTCGATTTCGTTCGGCCGACGAGCATCGTCTATCATGACGTACGAGACATATTCGTTATAGATGTCCAAGTCTTCATCTAAGCGGTGTACGAAGTAGTTTTCCTTACCCAGGTGTTCACGTATCATTTCTGTGCCTAGATACTGAAGTAAAGAGCGCGGCTTGGTTTCAGGTGAACCGTCCCAATCGGTCAGCTCTTCCGCGTACATCTTGATGTACTTGGCATAACTCGTGGCCACGGACTTCGTACCTATAGATGCAAAATAATCTTTCATCATCTTGGCGAATGTGGTTTTTCCATGACGGGCTTTTCCGCTTATCAGATAGATTTTTATATTGTCTTTCATATCGTTCACCACAATAATTATAAAGATAAAATCGAATTAAATCAAGTCGATTTTCTGTAATAATGCTTATATTTGGATCACGAAAAAACTTACTCTATTTTTGAGTAAGTTTCCGATTTTGCCTGTGGAAAACGAGAGGCCCGCCCCTGTCGACCTCGCTCATCGCTCGTCACGACTGGGGACACCTAGCGGGTTCCCATCATCGATTTTTCACCCTATCACATAAGGATTTTCCTGGCTTCCGTCCCCGCTCTTTATGGCGATTTTCGAGTCCAGAAAGACCGTCGG
>CAYYLF010000040.1:0-13897 GCA_964472425.1 uncultured Muribaculaceae bacterium
ATTTGGGACAGTTAAATACGAGGATAGACGCGGGCATTTACTTTGAGAAGTCACCGACCTAAAAGAAAAAAAACTCAAGGCTCATGTTCACTTTTTGAATGTGACGATATCTAACGTCTTCGAAAATGAGTAGAGAATCTTATTTGCTTTGTTGATGGCAAAGCTTTTGCCGAGAGCTTTTCCTCCGATGGTCAAAGCAGCAATCAAGCTAGTCACGATGAAGTTCGTGATGACTGGATTGATGTTCGTAAGTGAGGAGATAGACACGGCGATAGTTACACCTGCTCCACCCGAGAGAATGCCACAGATATCTCCTACGACGTCGTTACAAAAGGAAGAGACTCGAGCATTGTTTTTAATCATCTTTAGAGCGGTCTTGGAACCGCGTATTTTTTTCGCGGCCATCGAGTTGAAAACTTTCGCATCGGCTACTGTAACACTCACTCCGACCATGTCGAAGAGGATACCGAGTCCGATGAAGACGACGAGAACGATTATCGAAACGAGAGTCGTCGCACTCGACATGACGATGTCCGAGAAGAACGAAAGCACGAGTGATAGAGTGAAGGCCAAAATGGTGACTTCGATAATCCAAATTGTGCTCTTGTCTAAGTGTTTAGTACGGTTGTCTTTGACAACTTTTTCCGAGTATGGATGTTTGTGTTTATACATAATAAGTTTCATTCCTTTCGCTTTGCTCGAGGTTCCATTCATAGAAAGAAAGATCTCGAATCGGTTGCATTTCCCACAAAAATTTACTAATCATAATTTGTGAAATAAAGTTATTTGATAGGACGTGCTTGTTCATTATCGAGATGTATATTTTTAATTTGCCATGAGTAGTCGACAATAAAGTCGTTTGTTTTTAGATAATCTAATATTTCTAAACCCGTAAATTCTTCTTCTGATCCGCGACAAAAACAGCCATTTATAGGGTCAAATCCCGTTTGGTCGGCAAGGATTTCTATACCTAAGTCATTTAGTTTTATTAAGATTTTCGAAAGTTGTGAGTATTCATAAGGGGTTATATAATATGGTACGTGCACGATAGCTTGGCGGTCGGTAGAATCGCGGGAGATATGATGTATCTTGATGGCGCCTAGATGTATATTTGTAGCTTCTTCTTTATATATACGATTATATATGTCTTGGAACAGTTCTTCGTGATGTGCTGTAGCAGCTTCTATGGCTGCGACGTGATTAACTCCCATGGGCGTTATGATGGAAGCAGCTATTTCTCCATCTTTGAATTGTCTTTGGTTTGTCATCGCCAATATATAATCTAAATCGATATCTTTGGAGACAGGCAACTTTTCGATGCCGAGAGTGTCCATGAGAAAATCGAGATGACTTTTGCACATTGTAATATATTTTATTTGAAGTATACGTCTTATTTCTCGATTAGCTTTTCCATCTAATTGTTCGAACAATTCTTCTATATTGTTTCTTTTTAGAACCCAAAGCGACTCGATTAGTTTTGGTGTGTCGTTGCGAGATGAAGAGGCCAATTTGTCGATGATATCGTTCATCCGTAGGAACGTCGTTTTGAGAATCTCTCGTTGTTCATCGTTACTCATGCGTTTTCTTCTAAGTAGTCCTCCAAATAATTCTTTTTTTGGTTCTATGGGAGTTATGTCAACTGTTCCATCTTGTGTTTCTTGTAGAGTCCACGTCGGGAATTCTGGAATGCCTAAGACGATGTTTAGAATAGTTATTCGAATTATTTTGTTCATCAAGTTTTGGACTAATTGAGCACCGTTTGGAATATTTCGATAGCGGATGTTTAAGGCCTTCTCGATATTTTCAAAATAATCTTCGTTCTTTTCTTCGGCAGGAAGAAGTTGCAGCAAATCTTCTACTTCAACATAATGCGTTTCTCTTCGGTGGGGACTTTCTTGAAATATTCCTCTTAGGGAACCCAGTTCGACAATTTCATTGGAAACGACATCGACACCGAGAAATCTAGCAATCTGAGCAAAGAAGATTTCATTTTCGGGAGGGTAATTTGGGTCGTATTTGAATATGTATTCTTTTCCCTCATCTCGAAATCGGAAAACTAGCTTTTCATTTTGATAGGCTTCACAATCTAATTTTATATTTGGTAAGGAGCTCAATTTAATCAGCAATGTTTCGATAGATGTTTCGCTTTCTAAATTTAGTGATAACATATTCTTTAGAATGTCAAATTTTTCTTCTAGCATATAATTCTACTCCTCAAACAGTTTCATTTTATTTATCGAGCGAACACGATTATATTCACTTTTAAATAATCATTATTAAAAAAATGAAATGGGGAAATTGCCGTGATAAACTTTGGCTCTTAGGTCAGGTTGGATTTCCCTGCGACCAACTTTCCAATTACTTGGAAAGCAGTTCCCTTTTAATGGTTGCAAGTCGCCGTTACCGGTTCGCTCTTACCTGATTGCCACTTAGATACCACTGCAATCTCACGACAATGTCCACTCTAGGAGTTTTCCTCCCAATGCGAGGTCGATTACTAATACTCTCTTGCAAAATCGGTTTCACGAAGCAATACTAACGCATTTGATGTACACCAAACGTGAAAGTTGTCGACGATTCCCACGATGTCACTCAAGTCAAGCTACACTGACCCTAGCTTTCGCCAGTTGTCAGGTTTAATCCCAGTTCGTAGAACGTACGCTCCACAAAGATGGGTCTCCGCGAATAGATGGGACGTTGGCCGTATGCCGTTACGGTCGCCCATAAATTCTTCATTCCCAGCATCCACCCCAAACTGGGCGTAAGAAGCAAACACCAGAAGTTTCATAGATATGCTCTTTAATGACTTTTTAGGGTCATCTTCGTAATGGTCGCATTGACTAGAATAATGTATCCCCATTTCAAGTATAATTTTATCAAATAGATCGAAGCAAGTCTACTGGTTAGATGGAAATTTGCCAGTCGGAGTGTAAAAGTAAAAAGAAAAGAAAGAAGTGATTCTTTCTAAGATTCTTTGTAGTAATAGACTTTCAAGGTGCTTATGTCGGAAAGGTCCGTGCCCGAAGGAGAGCTTTGTCGGTAGATAGTGTCAGGCTGGAGGTCGATTCCTTCTAGGGTGAGGAGATCTTCGGGAGAAAGCTCAATCGTTTCGGTGATGAGATTCGCATCTTTGAGACTGTTTTTCCATTTGTTGAATTCTTGAATGGTCTTGCCAGTAAAGTCGGGGAGAACGATTTTTTCCGGTTCGTCGTCGTCACCATTCGGTTCGGTTGGAATAGGTTCTGTACTTATGCCATCGAATTCGGATACTGTTATTTTGAGATTGGCGATTTGGTCGACGAGGCTACCTATTATCACCGATTGATTGAGGACTTCGCCGTCCGGACGATTGGAAGTCTTCGTTTCGATGTCGAGAGGTATGTTTCGTTCGCTAGCCCAGGCTTCGACTTCTCTTTGCGAACGACCGATGAGGTTTGGCATTAGTTCACGTCTCGTTTCGTTGTAGTAGGTCTTGCCAGTCACGGCTTTTTCGTACGGTTCATTCGCGTCGAAGGTGAAGGTCTTGATAAGTTTCGGTTTTTCGATTTCGAGGTTCACTTTCATGAGGTCGACTATGTCTTCTAGGGACTGTCTATAGTATTGGAACGTATATATGTAGGAACGCATCGAAGGCATGTACATCGTGAGGTCGTATCCGGTCAGGTAGGTCTTCTCGATGGAGAGGCTCGCATTTTTGTTGAGAGCTCCTATGAGGACGTTTTTGCCAACGTTATATAAGGACAGTATTTGGCTCGTCGACATGTTGGTGTCGACATTGTCCGCGACGTCATCTAAAATCTTGTAGAATTCGTCGGTGCTTCCGATGTTTTTGAGTTCCCTAACCATGGCTTCGACGACGAGTTGTTGGTTTTGGACTCTTTGGAAGTCGCCTAGTGGCAAGGTTTTGCGGTGCCTTGCAAGAGCCAGAGCTTGTTCTCCGTTCAATCTTTGTTGTCCTTTGTCGAGACAGATGAGGTATTCGTCGAAGCGTCGTTGGGAGTCTTGCTCGCAGAAGGTGATAGGAACATCGACGTCTATTCCTCCGAGGTCGTCGACTATCTTGACGACTCCATTGAAGTTGACTTTCGCATAATAGTCTATTTTGATGCCAGTCAAGTTTTCGATGGTGGAAACTACACAGGTGGCTCCTCCGTAGGCCGACGCATTTATCTTGTTTTCGCGATTGCCACTGCAGGAAATAGGTACATAGGTGTCTCGCGGGATGGAGAAGACGGTCGCGTTTAGAGTTTTGGGATTGAAAGTTATCATCATAAGAGAGTCTCCATTGAAGGAAGTACTAGACGATATATCGTCGCCAGTCGAGTCGACACCCATCAAGAGAATCGTGAACGGTTCGGTCAGATTTTTGGTAGAGTAGGAGACGTTGTCCTGGTTTTCCATTCGTTTGGTTTTGGAGTAGACGATTTTGGTCTCGTTTTGGAGGTCGGCGAACTTTTCGTAGGAGTTGTACATCGTGACATATCCGTCCGTGATGAACAGGGCGTCTATGACTCCATCGTAGAGGTCCGAAATCATGCTTATGTAGTCGTCGTATTCGACTAGTTCTCCGCGAATGTCGTGTTCTTTTATCATCTCTTGTGGTATTACGCATCCGGTCGGATGGTCTTTGGCGCTTATGATGCCGATTTTCTCGTAAGAGGTCGTGTCGTTCAAGCTTATCAGGACACTCGTGTAGTCGACGTATTTCTTTTGAACCGTGTCGATGATGCCATAGGTGCGGTTTATAAAGTAGCTGCCTACAGCGAGGACGAGCGCGTAGAGGCACGATAGAACGAGAAGAAATATGAGCCGTTTGTTCTTGTTCGTGAAGAGCAGGACTACTCCGCCGAGCAAAAGTATTGCGAGATGGAGATAGAGGATTATGAGTCCTACTACCCTTATGCCCGTCTCTATGCCGGTCAATTTGAGAATCGACAAGGTGAAAAAGATAAGAGTTATCAGATAGGCTAGAGACACGAGAATGTACGTTATTCTGAGTGGTCGATTTTGTCTTTTCCATTTATGTAAAAAACTTCTTTTTGGGATAGATGTTCTTTTAGATTCAGTATTTTCCATTTAGGTTTCCCCTTCTTTATTATAATCAATTATAAGTATAGCAAAAACAGGGAGAATTTTCCATATAAATCGTGTGATTCGATTCGAGGTCGTCGCGATTATTTTCAAAATATTGTAATAAGAAAAGATTTTAAAGTCGGCGATTATTTGGTACAATGGTAGTAGGAGTTGAGTAAGGCATGATTATATTGGAAATATTGAATCGTTTGATTGAAAAACAGTCAACCCTACGGACTGGGTAACACTAAAAGTGACCATTTGGATAAATATATAATCAAATAGCAATATTTATCGGTTCCTATATAAATAAAATCTTTTTTAAGCGTGTTGAAAAACATCGATAGTCTCGTAGAAAGAGTGGTAAACTATGAAATATTTAGAAACATTGAATGAGATGCAACTTACGGCCGTCAAGCATATAGATGGTCCTTGTTTAGTTATGGCCGGGGCGGGTTCCGGAAAGACGAAAGTTTTGACGAGCAGAATCGCTTATCTCATGGACTCGGGTATACCAGATTATCACATCTTGGCTATAACTTTTACGAACAAGGCAGCCAAAGAGATGAGGGAAAGACTGTACGGAATGGTCGGCGAGACGAGAGCTTTTATAGGAACGTTTCACTCTTTTGGACTCAAAATCATAAGGGAAAATGCCGAGGCAGTCGGGCTCAGACACAATTTTACGATTTTGGATTCGGACGATCAGGCGAGCATAGTGAAACGCATATTGAAAGAAAAGAATATCGATTCCAAGAAGTTCAGTCCAAATTACATACGAAGCAAAATCAGTTTCTTGAAAAACGAGATGGTTTCTTTCGAGGAAATAAAGAAAACTATGAATACTCCAATCGATAAAATCGTAGTCGAGGTTTATAAGGCTTACGAGGATACTTTGATTAGGAGCAATGCGGTCGATTTCGACGATTTGTTGTTGAAGCCGGTTCGCCTTTTCGAAGAGAATAGAGAAGTTTTGGAACGTTACCAAAGTCATTATCCTTATATCTTGGTGGACGAGTATCAGGATACGAATCCCGTACAGTACAAGCTCACGAGGTTGCTCGGCAGCAGGGATGAGAACATATTCGTCGTCGGGGACATGAATCAGTCGATATACAGTTTTAGACAGGCCGATTACCGCAACATATTGAATTTCGAGAAGGATTTTAAGCGAGCGACGGTCATCAAACTCGAACAGAATTATCGTAGTACTCAAATCATTTTGGATGCGGCGAACAGTGTCATCAAGAACAACAAGGAGAAGAAGGATTTGAAGTTGTGGAGTGACCGCAAAACGGGGGCGCTCGTACGTTATATGCGGGCATACGACGGCATTCACGAGGTCAAGTTGGTCATCGACGAAATTCGGAAGTTGTACGTGGATTACAAGAGTTACAACAGTTTTGCCATTCTCTATAGAACGAACGCGCAGGCGAGGCAGATAGAGGAGACTTTACTTTCGGGGAATGTACCTTACAGAATATACGGGGGATTCAGTTATTTGAACAGAAAAGAAATCAAGGACTTGATTGCCTATTTGAAAGTACTCAACAATCCGGACGATGTGGTTAGTTTGAGGAGAATAATAAACGTGCCCAAACGGGGAATAGGCGACGTCGCGATGAACAAGATAGAAGCGAACAGTCTATTCAGGAGTACTTCTCTTTTCGATTGCATGGAGTCGAAGAAGGAAGTCGAGTTTAGAGATATCATTTATAGTATGCGCGATTTTATGGAGAATCATACTCTTACCGAACTTGTCGACTTCGTCGTCGAAGCAAGCGGAATGAAGGCCATGTACGAGGCCGATAAGACTTTGGAGTCCGATTTGAGACTCGACAACTTGATGGAGTTCAAGAGTTTGACGAAGGCTTACGAGGACAGAACGGGAAGCGTCAATTTGAACGATTTTCTGGGCGAGATAGGCCTCATGAGCGATGCAGACAAGGACAACAATATGGACGATGCGGTTACCCTGATGACTTTGCACAGCGCGAAGGGGCTCGAGTTCGATGTCGTATTCTTGGTAGGTATGGAAGAAGGTTTATTTCCACATTCTAATGCTATGTTCGAGGAAGACGGAATGGACGAAGAGAGACGTCTTTGTTATGTCGGAATTACGAGGGCAAGGGACGTCCTCTACATCACGAATGCCAAGAGGAGAATGCTCTACGGTAAGGAATCTGCCAACATGCCGAGCAGATTCATAAACGAAATCGATACGTCTTTAATCGAGCGGAACACCGTCGGAGAACGCGAAGAACGGGCAAGTATGGGCGAAAAGTATTATACGGACGAAGTGTGCGACTTCAAGCTTGGGGATTTGATAGACCACGAGGTGTTCGGTCATGGTGTCATCATAGATATGAATGGCGACTTGATAGATGTCGCGTTCAAATCGGGGGTAAAGAAGGTAAAAAAGAATCACAAAAGCGTCAAAAAGTTATAGGAGGATGAACGATGCAAGAAAGATACAATGAGTTAATCGAGATTTTAAATAGAGCAAACGAAGAGTATTATATAAAGGATAATCCGACTTTGAGCGACAACGAGTACGACAGTTTGATGGACGAGCTTTTGAAGTTGGAGAAAGCGAATCCAGAGATAGTACGGGACGATTCACCTAGTCAGCATGTCGGAGCCAAGGTCATCGACAAGTTCGAGAAGGTCAGGCACGTGACTCCACTCATGAGTATCGCCGATGTGTTCAACGAGGAGGAGTTGTTGGAATGGGACAAGAGGATACAAAAACTCGTCGGAGAGGTCGAGTACGTTTGCGAGTTGAAAATCGACGGTTTGAGCGTCAATTTGACTTACGAGAATGGGAAGCTCGTACAGGCTGCCACTCGAGGGGATGGGACGATAGGAGAGAACGTCACTCACAATGCTTTGACTATAAAGTCCATTCCGAGGACGATTCCGAGCGGAGATTCGCTAGAGATACGAGGCGAGATTTACATGCCTATCGAATCTTTCAATCGATTGAACGAAGAGAGAGAGAAAAATGGCGAGTCTCTGTTTCAAAATCCGCGAAATGCGGCCGCGGGCAGTTTACGTCAATTGGATAGTAAAGTAGCGGCTTCACGCGGGCTGGATGCGTTTTTTTACCACGTTCCGCTCGTCGATAGGAAGACACATTGGGAAGCGTTGGAATATTTGAAGGAGAACGGATTTGTCGTCAATCCGAATGTGGAAAAGTGTAAAGATATCGGCGAAGTTTTGAAGTATGTCGACAAGTGGACCGAAGAAAGACCCAATTTACCGTACGATATAGATGGGATTGTTGTAAAGGTAAACGACCTCGCTTTACAAAGGGAACTCGGAAGTACGGCAAAGAGTCCGAGATGGGTCATCGCCTACAAGTTTCCCGCTTTGGAAGTAACGACGAGACTTAGAGATGTCATCTTCACAGTCGGGCGGACCGGGCAGATAACGCCGAATGCCGTTTTGGACCCGATAAAAATCATGGGAAGCACCGTGTCGAGGGCAACTTTGCACAACATGGATTTCATTCGAGAACGCGATTTGGAAATCGGAGATATCGTGGTCGTCAGGAAAGCGGGAGATGTCATTCCGGAAGTCGTTCGCAATGTGCCAGAGCGAAGGGAGAATACGCGAGTCATAGAGAAGATAGAGGTTTGTCCTATCTGTGGGACGCACTTGATCGATTCGGCGAGTGGAATAGATTTGCTGTGTCCGAACGAGACTTGTCCGGCTAGAAATATAGAGTCTTTGATTCACTTCGTCGACAGGAAGGCTATGAACATAATCGGCCTCGGAGAGAAAATCATCGAAGATTTCTACAATATGGGGATATTGGACGATTTCGTGAGTATCTACCACTTGGGAACGAGAAGAGATGAACTTACAGAACTCGAAGGATTCGGGCCGAAGAGCATAACGAAGCTTTTGGACAACATCGAGGAGTCGAAGAGCAGAAGTCTCGAGCGTTTGGTGTTCGCCCTCGGCATCAAGGGAATAGGAGAGAAGAATGCGAAGATACTCGCCAAAAGGTACGGCTCGCTCGATGCGCTCATGCGAGCGACGCGGGAGGAACTTACGAGCATAAACGATATAGGTCCTATTTTGGCCGAAAGTGTCGTGTCGTATTTCGAGAACGAGGACAATCGCGAGTTAATCGAGAGGTTAAAGTCCGAAGGATTGAACATGAATTACGAAGGCTTGGCTCAAGCGACGAACGAGGCAATTACGAACAAAAAGTTCGTCATAACGGGAACTTTAGAGAAGTATTCGCGCGACGAATTGAAGGAGATAATAGAGTCTTATGGCGGAAGAGCGCAAGAAAGCGTGTCGAAGAAGACCGATGCTTTGATTTTGGGAGAGAACCCGGGCAGCAAATACGACAAGGCCGTCGAACTCGGCGTACCAATTTGGACGGAAGATACTCTTCGTGAGATGAGCGATATATTTACGAAGTACGAAGAGTGATTTGTGGAAAAAAGGTGAGTTTTGCACAGACATTAGGCGATATTTTGAAACCTCGTATATAGCAATTAAGAGGTAGTATGCTCGATTCGACATCTTCGTCAGATGTGGTATATTATCGCTTATAAAAGGAACCCTAATTTTGTTTATGAGAGATGCACTTTTGGTGTTAAGTACTTTGATTTCGGTTCCTTTTTTTGCTTTTGTGCTCAAAAAATGGTAGTATGTTTAATGCAATTTTTGAACACGTTTTGTTTAAAATCCCTCTAAATAAATGAAATTTCGATGAAATAGGCAAAAATAAATTGATTTATTATATAAAAGTAGGTAAAATTAGTTTAGGAGGGAATGAAGTTATGAAGAATAATATTGGACTAAAGATAGTCATAGGAATCGTGCTTCTAGTGATGGTCGTACCGATTATCGCGGATGGAATTGCGAATACCGTACTCACGAAAATCAAGTACAACAATTTGGAGGATACCGTCAAGAATACGAGCAACTACGATTTTGCTCTCGTATATGTCGCATCTTCTAGCGACAAGGACGTGAAGTCCCAGAAAGATGCGGTCAAAGAATTGACCAGCCAGTACAAGTCCGTTTCGAACGGAAAGACTTTGAAGTCGTTCTATATCGATTCGAAGAATCTCGAATCTTCAGATAGAGAAGAGATATTCGGAGAGGATTCGAGTGCGGAAGAAGGCTACATGTTCATCGTGAACGGCGAAGTAACGAAAACTATCGAGGGCGAGTTGAATGAAGACGAACTCAGAGATTTGGTCGAGTTCTACAGTGCTAATGCCGAGAAAATTTCAGAGGATTTGGTCAACTACAAGGAACCTGAGAATTACAAGGAATTCGACAAAATCGTCAAAGAGAAAGACAAAGTCAACATGCTCGTGTTCGGAAGAGATTCTTGTTTCTATTGTAATCAGTTCAAAATCGTCTACAATACGGTCATCGAAGAGTACGATTTAGATAGTATCTATTACATCGATTCGGACAAGTTTGCTTCCGAGGAAGAACAGGAAGAGTACAACAAGATGTTGGATTCCGGTTTGAAGATACCGGCCAAGTGTAGCAGTACGAACGAAGAAGTCGAATTGCAGTCTGGATTCGGAACACCACTTACATTGTTTACGAAGAATGGCAAGGTCATAGATTGTCTAAACGGTTATGCAAATAAGAAGAATTTGATAACAACATTGGAGACAGTAGGCATCATAAAAGCCGATTAATCGAAGGAGAAGTTTAAGATGGAATCAGTTTATAGTCAGGTAATGAAATTTAAGAAGAGGTTTCCTAAGACGATTACTCATCACAGGTTGGCAAAGCATTCGAAAATCGTCGAGCAGCATTTGAATCCGGGCGAGGTCGTAAGTTATGCGTTCGTCGCTCAGAAGAATGCCAAGATGGGAGACTTTTTCGAGACTTGTGTAGTCGCGATTACAAACGAGCGGCTTCTCATCGGTCAGAAGAGAGTATTATTCGGCTATTTTCTGAATTCCGTTACTCCCGACATGTACAACGATATGCAGGTTAGAACGGGTCTAATTTGGGGAGGAGTGACGATAGATACAGTCAAGGAAGTCGTCGAATTGTCCAATATAGACAAGCGTGCTATGCCCGAAATCGAGACGGCAGTTACATCATTCATGATGGAAGCAAAAAAGAAATATGGAAACGACGGCTCTAAACTTTAGAGTCGTCTTTCGTCGAAGTGAGGTTGCAGTATGAAGAAGAGAAGATTGATTGCGCTCGCAGGGGTATTCGTATTCGTCGTAGTTTTGCTAGTCGTACTCGTACGGTTGCCGAGAGATTACGAAGTCATCTACAAAGTCGATGAGTACGAGGTCGACGAATCTTACGACAAGGAGAGAAAATTTTATAAATTGGCCGTCGATTACGAGGGGGTTCGTTTTGAAGAGACGATACTTTCCGACTATATAAATGGAAAAAGGTTCGTCTCTGAGGTTCGGCTAAAGCAGGAGAACGACGAGGTTTGCTTGCTTTTCGAGAGTGACGAGTTGGATACTTATCCCGTGTGTCGGAGTGACGAAAGGTTTGTCGATTACGATTTGACTAGCATACGGGACGACGAGTTTTTTAAAAGAGAGACTGTAAAGAAAACTAGTTCGACGTACGAAGGAATCGAGATGAAGAGTACTCTCGGTAAGCGGTTTTTCGTTTGGGATTACAAGGGGTACCTTTCGATAGATGATGAGACGAAGGATAAACGCGAGTTTTTGGAGAAAGAATCTTACTACAACAATTTGGCTTACAGCGATGGCGAGTATTTGCTCACCCCGAATTACGACCAAGATTACGCTTTCGACGAGGTGTTCGTCATCGACATGAAGAAAGGGAAGCTCTCGAAGTGGAAATTGGATGTGGAAATCAGTTACAACTCGTATTATTTGGGTACGAGAGATGGTCGCGTTTATATGGTCGACAGGAAGAACAAGGCCGAGTACGAGCTGAATCTTCGGAAGAAGAAAATCGAGCGAGTCGACAAAAGTGGCATGGGCAAAGTCTGGGATTCGAAGTGGACCGAAGTCAGTATGACCAAACTATCGACAGACGATTACGTTTTTGCGACGGATGACGTATTCAGATACGTTTTGGAAGATGGCATTTTGCAGATGCGTACATCCGACAGCAAAGAGGCTACGACGATTAGCAAGTTAGAAGTCGACAAGATAGTCGCGACGAGGAAGGATGAAGTCTACTATTTGGTCAAGGATGAGTTGTACAGTTATTCTCCAAAATTCGGAGAGAACGCGGTTTTGAAGTATTCTGAATTGGGCTTCAACAGCGTCAATTCGATTTATATCTATTAACATTCGGGACAGTTTAATCATACCTTATAAATGAGGAGTGGTTATATATGTATAGCGTCTATAGAATTTTAAACGGCGAGTCTTTGGAAGGTATCGCCGAAAGATTTGGGACGAGTGTTCGCGCTTTGGAAGATATGAACGGCTTGGCAGCGAGTGAGCTCAGAGCTCGCGACGAGATTATCGTTCCCGATACGTCGAAGAAGTATTTCGAGTATTACAGGGTTCAAAAGGGAGATAGTATCTATGGAATCGCCAGACGATACAACATCAATCCGGAGTTGCTCGCCTCTTTGAACGGACTAAACTACAGCGATTACATCTATCCCGACCAATTGATAATGATACCTAAGGCCAACTACAGTTACTATATCACCAAGGAAGGCGACACTTTGGACAGTGTTTCCAACGTCTTGGGCGTATCTCGCGACAAGTTGCTCGGCGAGAACGACATCATCTATCTTTTGGAAGGGCAGATGCTCGTGAAAGAGACACGTTAGGTGTCTTTTTCTAGTGAAACTCGATTTTTTGTGTTAAAATGTGGACGGAAAGAGGGAAGTTTATGGATGTAAGGAAAGGTCTCATTTTGGAGGTCGACGGAAGAGAGTTCGTGGTCGCTGGAATCGTCTTCGAGGATGAGTTAAGTTATTTATATTTAAAGAGCGTGGATTTTGAAAAGACGGGCGAGATTTGTTTCGTTCTTTATGGGGATGAGAAAACAACGAGGGTAACTGATGAAAGTACTATTTTGAGATTGAAAAGGTGCGTATACGAGCGAGAGAAGTCTTGTAAGATGGCGAGAATTCAAGTATAATTGTCTTAGAATGAGGTGGTAAAGTCTATGGATGAGTTTTTCGGTAGATTAGTCACGAAGAGTAGGCGAGAGTACCATATCGCCCTCAGCAAGTATTTGGATACGAGGACGAGGAAGTTCGTCGTGACGGCCAATCCGGAGACTTTTATGATGGCCGAGCGGGATGAGGATATGCGAGCAATTTTGACGAACGTAGAGAACGACATCGTACCGGACGGCATCGCCGTCGTGAAGGCGGCTGGGTTTTACGGAGTGCGAGTGACCGAGCGAATTACGGGAGTCGATACGGCCGTGCAGTTATTGGAACTTTTGAACAACAAGAAGAAGACTTTGTATCTCTTCGGCGCGAGCGAGGAAGTGCTTTCTAAGTTGGTCGAAAAGATAAAAGAAGAGTATCCTTGTATAAAGGTATTAGGGGCGACGAACGGATACGTAGAAGATAAGGATGCAGTCATGGAGAAAATCGTCAGTCTCAACCCGGACGTATGCTTGGTTGCGTTGGGAATTCCCCTTCAAGAGAAGTTGATTGCGAGACATATAAGTAAAGCAAAGAAGGGCATATACATGGGAGTAGGTGGGACTTTCGATGTGCTTTCGGGAACTAAGAAACGGGCACCAGAGGTATTCATAAAGTTGAATTTGGAATGGCTTTATAGGTTAGTCAAGGAGCCTAAACGGTTTAAGAGGTTCTGGAACAACAATGTGAAGTTCGTCTGGCGAGCGTTTA
>CAYYLF010000041.1:0-13748 GCA_964472425.1 uncultured Muribaculaceae bacterium
CATTGGCTGCTCGAGAAGATGCTCTCGTAGAAGGCCGTGAAGAAGGCATTAAACTTGGCAAAGAAGAAGGCATTCAAGTAGGTATCACAAAAGGCCGAAGTGAAGAACGAACAGACATAATCCAAAATATGTTTGCTGATGGTGTTAGTCTCGAAACAATCGCAAAATATACAAATTCGACTGTCGAAGAAATCAAAAGCTTACGGGAGACATTAAAGCAAAGCAAAATAGATAACGATGAATAATCATACAAAAAAGTGGGAACCACGATAGTTCTCACTTTTCTATGCCTTCCAACTTGACACTCACCAACTTCGACACGCCGGATTCCTGCATCGTGATGCCGTACAACGTATTGGCATATTCCATCGTCTTCTTCTTGTGCGTGATGACGATAAATTGTGTCTTGTGCTCGTACTCCTTCAAATAAGTCCCGAACGTATCGACGTTCGCCTCATCCAAAGCCGCCTCGACCTCGTCTAGAATACAAAATGGTACGACCTTGACGTTTAGAATCGCGAAGAGTAGGGCAATTGCCGTCAAAGTTTTCTCGCCTCCGGACAACAAAGTGATATTTTTAAGCTTCTTCCCTGGCGGTTCGGCAATGATATCGACCCCCGTCTCCAAAAGATTCTCGGGATACGTGAGCACGAGTTCGCCATTGCCACCCTTGAAAAGACGCTTGAACACACTTGCGAACTCGACGTTTACCTTGTCGAAAGTCTCTTTGAACTCTTTTTCCATCGTCGCGTCCATGTCGCTTATGATGCCCAAAAGATTATCGATGGACTCCTTCAAATCGGTCTTCTGCGCGGTCAAGAACTCGAACCTCGTATTGATGCGTTCGAACTCGCTTATCGCCCCCAAATTGACCTCGCCCAAATCCTTGATACTCTTCCGCAAAGTCTGAACTCGAGCTCTATCGCTCTCGATGTCGTCCTTTATTTCATAAGTCATCTTCGCTTTCTCGTAAGTTATATTGTACTCGTCGGTCAAACGGAGTAGGAGATTATCCAACTTGATATCCAACTTGCCGAGCTTGATTTCGACATCTTTGAGGTCGCTCGCCTTCTTGTTGTACTCGCTGTTCTGCTTGCGATTTTGCATCTCTATCTCGGACAACTCCGTATTGAGCTCCGACTTGCGAGTTTTCAACTTATCCAGGTTGGCACTTATAGTTGCCTTCTCGCGGTCTTTGGCATAATACCTCTCGACCGTCTCATCCAACTCTTTGTCGAGTGAACTAGCTCTGATACATTCCGTACCTTCTAGTTCGCTCTTCTTATTTTGAATAGAAGACTCGATGCTGCTCGAAAACATCTTCTTGTTTCTTCTCGTCTCTTCCAAAGCGATGAGTTCTCCTTCGACCTCGCCGAGGCTCTTTCTAATCGATTCTTCTTCGTGCTCGAGTGACTCCAACTTCTTGTTGTTTCGCTCGATATCCACTTTGAACCTCTCGACCTCTTGGCTTAAAACCTTTATGTTGTTCTTCTCGGTCAAAGTGTTCTTCATCGTCTTGGCCGTACCACCTGTGACCGAACCGCCCGTATGCAAAACTTCGCCGTCCAAAGAAACGACCCTGTAAGTATAATGAATCAACTTTCCGATTCTGTTTAACGCATCGATATCGCGGACGACTATCACGTTTCCGAGTAGATTCTCGACGATATTCTTGTACTTCGTATCGTAATCGACGAGCGTGGAAGCTATACCGACGAAGCCATCCTCGCGTTCCAACAGACTCATCGTCATCTCATCTATGTACTTCGCTTTGATTACGTTCAAAGGGAAGAAAGTGACTCGCCCCAAACGATTATCTTTCAAATACTTGATGGCATCCTTCGCCGAACCTTCGTTTTCGCATATGACCACGTTTTGCATGGCCCCCAATATCGTATCTATCGCGATAGTATAAGTCTCTTTGACGTCTATCTTGCTACCGAAAGTTCCGTGCAATCCCTTTAGTCGCGGATTGGAAAGCAAAGATTTGATAGAAGAGGGGAGTAGATTGTCGTTCTCGATATTCGAAGTCATGATATCTATGCGGTTTTTTGTCTCGTTCATCATCCTCGTCTTCAAGGCAATCTCGCCGTTTATACTATTTCTCGTCGCGACGACTTTTCGCAAATCGGCATCCAATCCATCTTTCTTCTTGCGAAGTTCGCTAATCTTCGCATCGGCATTCGCAAGGTCCGTCTCGTACGTGAGCAAAGAACTCTCTAAAGAGGCGATTTCCTCTTTCAAATTCAAGATGTTGCTCTCGAGTTTGACGTCGTCGACCTCGTACTTTTTGCGCTCTATGATGAGTTGTTTAGAAGCCTCTAAACTCGATAACTCCTCCGTGACCTTGAGTAAGCTCTGGCTCTGTGCGTTGATGTCGCTTTCTATCTTTAAAAGCTCCAACTTGATTTTTTCGCTTTTCGAATCGTCCTTCGAATTTGTCGAATTTATCTCCTCGAGTTCCGTTCTCAATTCTTCCGACTTCGTCTTCAATCCCTCGTACTCGTCGTTCAAATTCGTGATGTCGCTTATCAAAAGGCTGATTTCGATACTCTCAAGTTCACTTCTAAAAGACTCGTATTGACGCGCCCTGTCGGCCTGCTCTCGCAAAGGCTCCAAATTGACCGACAACTCGTTTATTATGAGATCAACCTTCGACATATTGTCGTTCGTCTTTTCGAGCTTTTTGAGACTCTCCATCTTCCTTTTCTTGTACTTTAAAACGCCCGCGGCCTCCTCGATGATGGCCCGTCTATCTTCCGGCCTTCCGTTCAAAATCTCGCCGATTCGTCCTTGACTTATGATACTAAAAGTCTCCTTGCCGGCACCCGAGTCCAAAAACAAATCCGTGATATCCTTGAGTCTGACCCTCGAATTGTTTAATAAATACTCGTTTTCTCCGGAAGCATAGACGATTCTCTTGATTTCGATTTCTTTAAAATCGCTATTCAAATAGTGGTCCGAATTGTCGAACGTCAAAGTGACACTCGCCCTCGTCAAAGGTTTTCTAGACGCACTACCTTGGAAGATGACGTCGCTCATCGCACTGGCCCCACGAAGAGCCTTGACCGACTGCTCGCCCATGACCCACTTGACCGCATCGACTATGTTCGACTTGCCGGACCCGTTTGGCCCGACTATCCCCGTGATGCCGTCCTTTATCTCTATTTCTATCTTATCCGCGAACGACTTGAACCCGTACGCCTTTATACTCTTCAGTTGCATAATCTAAAACTCCTTTTCATTTTCACTTCGAAACGGCCTTCTTGTAAGCATCCTCGGCCGCCTTCTGTTCGGCATCCTTCTTGCTCTTGCCCGTACCCGTTCCGTAAACTATCCCGTCGACGACCACCTCGAAAGTATAAGTCTTGTCGTGCGCTGGACCGCTCTCGTCGATTAATCTATACTCCAAAGACTTCTTGGAGGTCTGCATCATCTCCTGCAACAAAGACTTATAGTCGCTATAAAAGACGCAATTGTTCTCGATAAATGGGGTGATGACGTCCAAGATGTACTTCTTGCTCACTTCGTATCCGTACTCCAAGAACACCGCGCCTAAAATCGCCTCGAATACATCCGCGACTATCGTCTCGTTAACATTATGTATCTGACCATTTCCGACTCTTATATAAGGAATGAAACCGATTACCTTTGCATACTCGTAATTCGCATGCTCACATACATAACGGGAACGTATCTTAGTCATATCACCTTCGCGAAAATCTCCGTGTTCGAAGAAATACTCGCTCGTAATGAGTTCCAAGACCGCATCGCCCAAAAACTCGAGCCTCTCATAGTTCTCACAACCGTGCTCGTTCGAATAAGAAGAGTGGGTGAGAGCTGTCCACATAGTCTCCTCGTCCTTTATGTGTATTCCGTATTTTTCTAAAAATTTCATCGTTAATCACCGTAAATATTGTACCAAATCGACTCGCGAATGTCCATAAATTAAGCAAAAACGAACCGTACTATACGGCAAAAACTGACAAACGCATACTATAAAGAAAATAAAGATACTGTTCGAGTTCACGATTAAAATAGTATC
Source organism: uncultured Muribaculaceae bacterium (assembly GCA_964472425.1). Classification (GTDB taxonomy): domain Bacteria; phylum Bacillota_I; class Bacilli_A; order RF39; family UBA660; genus RUG11867. The sequence goes on from CAYYLF010000041.1 coordinate 4,046, forward strand.
GGTATGTCCGAATTGCTGACAAATCGGTAGCTTCAAATCGAAATTGTCAAAACCGTTTTTCGTCAAAAAGGCACCCGCAAAATAGCTTCAAACCCGCTAGAACAGGGGAATTACCCAAAACTTCAAAATCGTCAAAAAACGCGTTTCGATTCAAAACCTCGCTAGAATCGACCGTATACAACCTCTTTTTGTACTAAAAAACTTTTTTTGATACTTTTCCTCGCCATTTTGGCAAAAAAAACTTACCAAAAATATAAAATCGCTCATTTTTCTCACCAAAAAAGCAATTTTGCTATTCAAAATCGATTTCTTTGCAATTTGACTTCGCGCCTCAAGTTGTGATTAAATGTGGACGTGACACGGGCCCGTCGTCAATAGAAAGGAAAATTCACATGAGCCAAAAAAGAAAACAGCCAGGAGAAATAATCAGAACTTACGATGACTCCTACTACCAGTTCTATAACGCCGTAAAGAGAATAAAAAACAACATGAACAACCCGGTTTATAGAGATCTTCTTTATCGTCTTGCCGCAGCTTTCATGGAATGCGATACAGAATACATGAAGAAAAACTACACACTCAAAAAAATTGAGCCTGTTTGGGAAAACACCACTTTGAGCGTAGCTTTCACATCTAAATTGACTGGTCAAATAGTCAATCTCAACTTCAACATGTAACCCTAACGCGACATTTCATTTTACAAAACGTCACTTTTATAGTAAAATTATTTTGTGCTAAAAAGTAAGGATGATTGATTTGAAAAAAAAGATAAAGATATTGCTTTCCATGTGTTTGATACTCATCACCATGACGAGTTGTTTTAAACGCGACGACCTCGAAGGAGTCGAAATATATACGACCGTTTACCCGATACAATACGTGACTGACTTTCTCTACGGGTACAATTCGACCGTCGCGTCCATCTATCCGGCCGAAACCAACATCGACGAATACGTGCTTACGGACAAACGAAAAGAAGACTATTCGAAAGGTGCTATCTTCGTCTACAACGGCCTATCTAACGAAAAGTCCATCGCTCGGGATCTATTGAATACAAACAAACAACTACGAATAATAGACGTCTCTCAAGGACTCGAATACAATCATTCGGTCGAAGAACTTTGGATGAATCCTCGCGACTTTTTGATGCTAGCTCACAATGTCAAAAACGGGCTCGAAGAGTACATCAGCAACAAATACATTATCGAAGAAATAAACAAAAATTACGAAGACTTAAAAGTTCAAATAAGCGCCTTCGACGCCGAACTCGAGACATCCACGGACAATGCCAAAGACACGAATATTTTGGTCGCCTCCGATACCTTGACGTTCCTTTCGAAATACGGATTCACGGTCACCAACATCGACGAGACGCACGAAGAAGTACCTCAAACGACCAAATCTAAAGCTAAAAATCTGGTGAGCGACAAGACCGTCAAATACATCTTCATGCTCGACAATCAAACCGAAACCGACATGGTTAAAGAATTAGTTGGAGCAGGCGCGACCGTCGTAAAGCTCAAGAGTATGACCGTTCTTTCCGAAGAGGACATTGCCAATCAAGCGACTTACAAGACTATGATGAGAGACAATGTCGAAGATATCAAACGCGAGATATTCGAATAAATTCTATGAGACTATTAACCAAGTCTCATTTTTTTGTCAAAACGGTGACTTCTCAAAGTAAATGCCCGCGTCTATCCCAGTGTTTATCTGTCCCAAGTTAAAAGCCCGCAAAAAGGAGTTTATCAAATAGTATGAAATTTACACTAAAAAACAGGTTGTCTCAAATTAACAGCCCGTTTTTTATGTGTGTTATTCTAAAGGAATATTGGCCCGTTTAATCTCATCTTCTGGTAAGCATTTTTTGATGTTGTCAATGTTCTTTTTACCTAACAATTTAGGTACCAAAGTGACATCCTTTGGGTCGATTTTTTTAAGTCCCATTTTAGCCAGTATCTCCAAAGGAATATATTGTTCCACTAAGTCGAATGGACAAGCTCCGTCGAGTTCTTCTCGACACAAACTATTTACGTTTGACGTAAGTAAGTTAATCTCGTCTTGGTTGTAAACACTAAGTGACACTCCTTGGGGTATGCATCTTCTTAAGTGCTCGTGATTATTTTCTATACTACCTTTCTCATATGATGAGTATGGGTGACAGTAGAAAATATTTGCTAAAGTACATACATCCATCATATCTTTTAATCTTAAAAACTCATGGCCATTATCAGTCAATAAGATATTTAAAACTTCATCGAGTAGCTCAGCTGTGAGTGCGCCCTTAAACTCTTTGAGTTTATCAATTACACACGCGGCTGTTTGCCTATCGATGATAAAAACAAATAGAAATTTAATCTTGACGATTTGAAGTGTAAGAAACACCTGTTCATCTTTACCTACGATACCTTGGACACAATCCATCTCCCATTCGATGGCATCTGAATGATTGTTTTTGTATTCAATGTAATCTTCAAAGGTGTGGCCTTCGATATCTCTTTTATAAGTTTTATCGACCAGTTTCACTTTCCTTTTCCTAGTTGATGTTCTAGGTAAATCGGTAGGTTTAAGTCGAAGTAATCCGGCATTAATTTGCCTATAGATAGATGATTTTTTAAAATTGAACTCGCCAACATTTATAACTAGTAAGGCATGATAAATAGAACCGCTTTGCTTAACTAAATTATAGAAATCGTTATTTAAAATTTCTAGTTCTAGTGCTGTATAATGCATCTTACTACGTGTTTCTTTTAAGGACGATTCGTATTGTGAATTGGCATCTTTAGCAGTATAATACTGTTTAGCTTTCCGGCAGCCTAATTTGGTTGGACACCCATTGCAGACATGCGGAGAGCTTTTTAGTTTGTCACAAATTTCAAGTTCAAAATTGTCGCATGTTCTATGACTATTACAGGCGCGACATTCTTTTCTTTTTAAACAGCAGTTACAGTTTCTCACTTCGCCAAATGTAGATGGTATAACGAATCCAATATGTTTCTTAATTTCTTTGGCAACATTGCTTCTATCCCGATGATATAAGTTTAGCGATTTCAGTAACGGTTTTACCTTCGTTTAAATACTCTTCAATTAACAATCTAGTTTCTATAGTGTAATGAGTACCAATTTTTTTTCGTCTCATGATTTCCTCCTAAATTCTTTATAGAGTATGGCAAGCTCGTTGTATAATTCTTGCGATGCCTTGATTGACTGTTGTAATTGAGTAATGATATCTTCGAACTCGATGTACTTTTGTAGATTTTTAACTTCTAAATATGACTTTATCATTTTCATATTATTGATGATGTTCTCGGCTGTTAGAACTTTCGTCTTGTGGTTCAGTATAACCTTCATTCTTCATCAACTCCCTTTCTAAAATCTCTTTGATTTCGATTATCACTTCTGATATGGATTGTAAAGCACAGCAAAGTTCATCGATATCGTTAATCATCTCTGGTTTGTAGATATACCATAGCGTTTGATTGACTATTTCAGCGACAGTGTCTAGTTGCACCATTACTTCCAAATAGTTATAGTAAGACATTAAAAACACCCCCCCTTCCTTGAGAGGATATTATACTATACTTTGTCTCAAACTAAGTGCCCGTGGTTTGTCTCAAACTAAATGCCCGTCAAATCAAAAACGGGCATTTAGTTTGAGAAGTTACTTTTTTGTCAAAACATCGCAGGCTATCTTGCTTTTATAATTTTAAAATTATATAATTTATACGATAGGATGTGATGATAATGAAAAAAGTAATGGACGGATGTGCTGCAGTCGCGACCATCGCTTACAAATTTAGCGAACTGGCGAGCATCTACCCGATAACGCCGGCTAGCCCAATGGCCTCAGGTATGGACGAATATAGGGCGAACAAACAGACGAACCTTTTCGGTTCTAAAGTCGACATCATCGAGATGCAATCGGAAGCAGGCGCGGCCGGGACGATGCACGGAGCCCTGTTGTCGGGAACACTCGCCTCGACTTTCACGGCTAGTCAAGGCCTCCTTCTCATGATTCCGAACATGTACAAAATGGCGGGTGAAGGACTACCCGGAGTGATTCACGTCGCTTCCCGGACGATTGCCACTCACGCCTTGTCGATATTCGGAGACCACAGTGATGTCTATGCGACACGCGAGACCGGCTTTTGCATGCTTTCTTCCGCGAGCGTTCAAGAAGCACACGACCTCGCGGCCGTCGCTCACTTGTCCGCCATATCCGCAAGCCTTCCATTCTTACACTTCATGGACGGCTTCCGGACGAGTCACGAACTCAATCGCATAGAACTTTTGGAAGACGACGATTTGATAAAACTGGTCGATAAGGATGCCATCCAGAGATTCAGAAACCGTTCGTTGAACGTCAATAGACCTGTAAGCTACGGAATGGCCGAAAACGAAGACATCTACTTCCAATCGGTCGAAGCGAGAAACTCCGACTACGAGGCAGTCCCAGGCATCGTCGAAAAATACATGGAAGCCATCAACAAACTTCGCAAAACCGACTATGCGCCGTTCAACTACTACGGAGCCGAAAACGCCAAATATGTGATAGTCGCCATGGGAAGTGTGACCAAAACGATAAAAGCGGTCGCCCAAGAACTAGCCAAAAAGGGCGAATCCGTAGGTCTCGTCGTCGTCCATCTCTATAGACCTTTCAGCATGAAGCACCTTCTTGCTTGCTTACCCAAATCGGTCCGCCGCATGGCCGTCCTCGACCGCACCAAAGAAGCGGGAAGCATAGGCGAGCCTCTCTACTTGGATATAGTCGCCGCCCTCAAAGATACGAACATCGACATCTATGGAGGAAGATACGGTCTTTCGAGCAAAAACACGACCCCCAAAGACATCTATGCCGTTTATCAGATGCTCATAAATGAACCTAAAAACGGCTTCACCGTCGGAATCGAAGACGACGTCACTCATCGCAGCCTTCCAAAGACGGACTTCGAACTGTCCGCTCGCATGAAAGAACTACAAATATACGGATACGGTTCGGATGGCATGGTGAGTGCTTCCAAAGACATCATCAAAATCATGGGCGATTTGAAAGACGAATACGTCCAAGGTTACTTCGAATACGATTCCAAAAAGAGTGGGGGAGTCACCATCTCGCATCTTCGTTTTCACAAAAGCCCGATAGATGCCCCATATTATCCTGAACACCCGAACATTCTAGTCGTCACCAAAGACGTCTACATGAACAAATTTCACATGACCGACCGCCTCGGAAAAAACGGAGTCATCATCATAAATACGGCCCTTAAATTCGAAAATATAGCAATTCTACCCGAGATAAAAAAAGACCTTGCCGAAAAGAACATCACTATCTTCACGATAGATGCCAATGCCATTGCCGAACGAAACGGCTTGGCTGGCAAGATTAGTCTCGTCTTCGAAGCGATTCTCTTAAAACTCTTGGGCGTAAACGACTATGCCCAAATACTAGGCCCTCGCCTTGCCGAACGTTTCAAAACGAAGGGAGAATCCGTCGTCCAAGCGAACATCAAATGCGTAAAAGAAGCCATCGCCGGATTGACCCCTTACAAAGGTGAAATTGTCATCGAAGAAGAAAACGAAAAACACTCGGATACAATCGAGTTGATAAATCGCCGCAAAGGAGACGACCTCAAAGTGAGTGATCTCATCGAATACAAAAACGGTTCGTTCCCGGCTGGACTATCCAAACTCGAGAAGAGGGGGATTTCGAACCTCGTTCCGATTTGGAAAAACGACAACTGTATCGAGTGTGGCATGTGCTCGCTCGTCTGCCCACACGCCGTCATAAGACCGTTCATAGTCGATAGAGACGAGAAATTTGCTGACGCCGGAATCGCGCTCATCGGAGGTCCACAAGAAGACAAGTACCGTTTCATAATAAGTGTGAGCGAAGCCGATTGTACGGGATGCGGAGCCTGTGTCCAAGTCTGTCCGGGCAAAGGTGGCGAAAAGGCCCTTCAAATGGGTGCACCCGACCAAAAGAGACAGAGACTCGCCAACACGCTCTTCAACTTCTATAAAAATCCAGAACTCTACGACAAATTTACCATCAAAGGCTCCCAACTTGAACGTCCAAAATTCGAGTTCAGTGGAGCTTGTGCGGGCTGTGGCGAAACTCCGTACCTCAAATTGCTCACCCAACTCTACGGCGACCGTCTCATAATCGCCAATGCGACTGGATGCTCGTCCATTTACGGTGGCTCGGTTCCGTCGACCCCGTACTCCGTTCCTTGGGCCAATTCCCTTTTCGAAGACAATGCCGAATTCGGATACGGTATATATAGAGGATACAAGACTCTTCGCTCGACAATCGCTACAATCATGCGTCAAAGTATGGATTCCGTGAGTGAACCAGTCAAAGAACTCTTCACCATGTGGCTCGACAACATAGACGACTATGCGATAACCCACAAAGTGGCCCAAGAACTCGCCGGCGAGGCATTACCTAAAGAAATAACCGATTTAAAAGATTACCTAGAGGCTCCTTCCATCTGGACTATCGGAGGCGACGGCTGGGCCTACGACATCGGCTTCGGAGGGCTCGATCACATCCTTTCTTCGGGCGAAGATGTGAATATCCTCGTCCTCGACACCGAAGTCTACTCGAATACGGGCGGCCAAGCCTCCAAATCCAGCCACACCGGTCAAGTCGCCGAATTTGCGAATGCCGGCAAGAAGACGCCTAAAAAAGACTTGTTCCGAATTGCCACCTCGTACCCGAACGTATACGTCGCTTCGATTGCCATGGGGGCGAACATGTTCCAAACTATCAAAGCTTTCAAAGAAGCCGAATCTCACCGTGGACCATCCATCATAATTGCATATTCTCCGTGTGTCGAACACGGCATCAAAAAGGGCATGGGCTGTAGCGTCGCCGAATCGCGCCTCGCCGTCGAATGTGGTTACACGATTCTCATGAGGTACGCAAATGGCACTTTGACGATAGACTCAAAAGAACCAGATTTTGACAAATTCGAAGATTTCCTAAATGGCGAAGTACGATACAACGCCCTCAAAATCAAAAATGCCGAATATGCCGAGAAACTTCTCGAAATGAACCGCGAGAACGCCCGCGCTCGATTCGCCTACTATAAAGAAATAGCCGAAGCCCAAAACCGATAATTTTACATTTGAGTATCATAAATTCGACATTTTGAATTCAAACTATTTGACATTTATAGACGAGTAGTTTATAATTTTCTATAGAGAGTAGAGGAGAATACTTATATGAAAAGAGATAAAAAAGGTTTTACATTGATAGAGTTGTTGGCGGTCATAGTCGTCCTAGCCTTAGTCATGATTTTAGCCGTTCCTGCTATCCTTAATTCTATGAACAATTCGAAAAAGAAAGTTTTCCAAATGTACGGAACGAGACTTCTAGAGAAATCTTTAGAAGAGTATGAAGCAGAGAAAATGTTGAACGAAATAACGGCCAAAAGATACTCGACCGTAGGAGAGGACGGAACAGTAACCAGAACAGAAGACTATTGCTATACCATCGACGATTTAGGTCTCGAAAACCACGGCTCTTACGAAGGAATAGTCGTAGTTCACGGTTCCAGTATTCTCGGCCAAACAGCTTATACGCTTTACTTGACCGACGAAACGTATGCCTACAACGGGACGTCTTCTTCAAAAGTTCAAACGGACACCAAAGCTATTAGCGCTGAAGGGGCCGATATCCAAGCAGCAAGTGCCGCGGCCAAGAGATGCTCATAGTAAAGTAGAGATTTAATCTTTACTTTTTTTATGCGACCAAGTATAATCATCATATACGAGGTGATACATTATGTTGATAATTGGCTCCCATGTGAGTTTTAACAAAGAGCAACTTTTAGGAAGTGTCAAGGAGGCTATATCGTACGGAGCAAACACCTTCATGTTTTACACTGGCGCACCCCAAAATACGGTTCGCTCGGCCATCGACGACTTCAAAACCATCGAAGCGTACAATCTCATGAAAGAAAACGGCATAGCCCTCGAGCACGTCGTTTGTCACGCTCCATACATCGTCAATTTGGCCAACAATAAGGACTATGAAAAGTATCGTTTTAGCATAGACTTTCTCATCAAAGAACTCGAAAGATGTGCCTTACTAGGTGTCAGAAAAGTCGTTCTCCATCCGGGAAGTGCTGTTGGACTCGATAGAGATGACGCCCTTAAAAACATCATCTATGCTTTGAACATCGTTCTCGACACTACCGACTCGGTCACTATATGCCTAGAGACCATGGCTGGTAAGGGAACCGAACTAGGAAAAAATTTAGACGAACTTGCTACCATAATAAATGGAGTGAACAAAAAAGAATTTATAGGAGTATGTTTAGATACGTGTCACCTAAACGACTCCGGTGTCTCGATTGCCGATTTCGACTCTTACCTAGACGAACTCGATTCGAAAATAGGGCTCGACAAAGTCGCCGTCGTTCACATCAACGATTCCAAAAATCCTATCGGTTCTCACAAAGATAGACACGAACTTTTGGGATTTGGGACTATAGGATTCGACCATCTCTTAAACGTCGTCTACAACCCGCGACTCGAAGGTATTCCTAAAATACTCGAAACGCCGTACATCGGAAAAACAGAAGAATCTAAAGAAAGAGAGTTCCCACCTTACAAATTCGAAATAGATGAAATAAGGTCGCGAACCTTCGACGAAAATGTCAAATCCAAGATAATAGAATACTATTCTAAGTAAATTAGACGAACATGTTCGTCTTTTGTCTTGAAATAATTCGATAAAGATGATAAAATTTAATCATAGATAAAAGTAAGGATATGATAATATGAAACAAAAACAGAACAAAATGGACCCATTCAAGGTAAAAATTGCCTTGATACTAGTACTTACCATAATCGCGACGAGCGCGATTACCTACGGCTTCTTTTATGCCAACAAAAACCAATCTGGCAAAAACGACCTTGTGACGAAGTGCTTCAACATCGACTTAAAAGATGAGACGGATTCTATAAAGTTATCGAATGCCTTCGCGATTTCGGACGAACAAGGAAAGACAACCGCACCGTATGCCGTCACGATTACTAATACATGCGACATCGATGTTGCTTACCATGTCGTCATGGATGAAAAAGAAAACTCTTTTGCAAGTTCGCACATCAATACGACAGTAAACGGCGGTGCTGTACAAGGTTTGACTGCCAAAACTAACACGGCATATCCGGCCGGAGATGGCTACTCAGCTTCTTATGTTTTGAGTTCTGGAACGTTGGCCAAAGATGAATCTCAGACCATCAGCATTCGTTTGTGGATGAATGCTGCAACTACCTTTGAAGAAGTTCAGGGCAAAAACTGGGAAGGTCGCGTAAGGATTGTAAGTGCCGTATCCGACGTCGATAATTATATAAACAACAATTAAAAAACTGAATTGGTCTCTTTCGAGGCTTTTTCTTATGTCCCAAAATATACGGACAATTGTCAAATAATGGTGGAAGTTTACCTTGGCAAAGTGGGAAGAGATAAGTATAATTTTGAGTGTAGGAGGTTATTATCTAAGGGCCCAATTAGCCCCTTTTTGCCATTTTTCGTTTTTTGCAGGTTTTTGACCCCATTTTTGGCCTCTATTCCTTTCTACGACTAGTTTTCAGCAAAATTGGAGTTTCTGCAAAAACAGAACGTGTGTTCCATTTTTTTGACATTTGCCCCGTTTTAAATGAGAAAATTTCAAATTTCCCGGTAAAA
>CAYYLF010000042.1:0-13618 GCA_964472425.1 uncultured Muribaculaceae bacterium
CAAGTGATTATGTATATACATATGGAAAAGGAGTAAATGATACATGTTACACAGAAGGAAATAATTGTAATCAAGGAACCCCAAGTGCCGGATGGTTATATAACAGCAGTGCTTATCAATGGGCCATATCGCCGTATGCGGCGTTTGCGGGCGACGCGTTCAGTGTGGGCTCGTACGGCAACGTGACCAGCAACGGCGTGAACCTCACTCATGGGGTTCGCCCGACGGTCTTTCTGGACTCGAAACTCGCCATAAAGAGCGGGGACGGAAGCCAGGGAAATCCCTATACATTATCGAGTTAAACCGCATCAAAAAAGTGAGAATTTAGAAGGTTCTCACTTATTTTTTGGTTATCTTGTTTACGAGGTCTTGTCCGCTTATGTTGCCTGAACCGAAGGCTTGAAGTACTTCGATTGGGACGGCGAATACAATCGTGTTAGATTGGTCGGATGAGATATCGTTTATCGTCGCTAGAGTACGAAGATGCAAGGCACCAGGTGTTCTAGCCATCGTCTCGGCAGCTTCGGCCAAGTTTCTACTAGCTTCAATTTCACCGATAGACTTGGTGATGACTGCTTCTTTCTCGCGTTCAGCCTCGGCGACCTTGGCGATAACTCGTTGCATTTCTTCAGGTAATCTGATGTCTTTGAGCTCGACATTTTCGACTTTGATACCCCAAGGGTCTGTCGCTTCGTCGATGATTTTGCAAATCTTTTCGCTTATCTTTTCGCGAGAAGCCAAGAGTTCGTCGAGTGTAACTTCACCGACGACATTACGCATGGTAGTCTGAGCGAGTTGTCCGACTGCATAGAAGTAGTTTTGGACAGCCAAGACGGCCTTAGAGGCATCGAAGATGTTGTAGTAGATGACCGCGTTTATCCTAATCGATACGTTGTCTTTGGTAATCGCATCTTGTTCCGGGACGTCGACCGCGAGGGTACGGATGTCCACTTTTCTGTAACTTTGAACGATAGGCAGAACGATGTTCCAACCTGGGCTCAAAATTCTAGAAAATTTACCGAAGGTGAAGAGGATTCCTCTTTCGTATTCTTCGACCTGCTTGATGGATGCGAGTATGATTACGACGATTATGATAGCCAATGTAATCAATACATAACCCATAAAATAACTCCTTTCATCCTATATTTTAGCACATCTTATGTAAAACTCAAGAAAAGTATGCCGAATTGGCCCGATTTATTTGACAAAGAAACAAAAAGATTATATCATTTTAGGTAGAATAGGGGTGGCAAAGTGAAACGTCATTTGAAACGTCATTATCTCGTTCAATTGTTCATAGATGCAGTTTTAGTCGTGCTCGGATTCATGATTTATCTTTTCCCACACGTGTCGAATTTGAATGCATCGGTGGTTTTCTACACTTTGATGAGCATATATGCGGGGCTCGAGTTGATAGAGTATTTGGTAAGTGGGACTAGCGAAGAGTCGTTATATCTGTTCTTTGCCGCGGGCGTGTGTGCTTTCAGTGGATTTTTCTTGAGAGATTACGACGTGAGTGTGGTCTTGTCTTTGACTTTGGTCGTGTGGACCTTAATGGTGGCCATCATCAAAATCATCTCGCTCGAGAAGATATATGCAAAGAAAACCAATCTGTTCATAATCAAACTCACTTCGACGAGCGTGGTCATCTTGATAGGAATTTTGGTCGCGGTCAACATTTTCTTTCGGATAAGCATAGTCGCTTACATGTTGGCTCTTTTGTACATCAGTTATGGGTTTTTGGAGTTTTTGTCGGATGCGCTCGAGTATGCGAGCAACGACGGGAAATTATTGAAGGAGTAAAGTTATGGGTGTATTAGAAATCATCGATAAGAAAAGGTTGGGTTTAAAGTTAGATAAAGAGGAAATTAAACTCGCATTTATGGGGTATAACGACGGGGTAGTCGAAGATTATCAGATGGCGAGTTTGTTGATGGCCATCACCATTCAGGGGTTTTCGTTCGAAGAGACGCTCACCCTTACCGACTTGATGCTTTCCAGTGGAAAGAAAATGGATACGAAGCGAATAAACGGCGTGCTCGTCGATAAGCATTCGACTGGCGGGGTAGGCGATAAGACTAGTCTCATCTTGGGACCTGTGATGGCCGCGTTGGGCCTGAAGATGGGAAAACTTTCGGGTCGAGGTCTCGGCATCACGGGCGGGACTATCGACAAGTTGGAGAGCATTCCGGGGTTCAAGGTGAGTTTGTCCATCGACGAGTTCGCGAGTTGTTTGAACAAGGTCGGATTCACGGAGTGCGAGCAGACGGACGAGTTCACGCCTTTGGATAAGAAAATTTACAATCTTCGAAGTGTCACGGGTACGGTGTCTTCCATACCTCTAATCGCGTCTTCGATTATGAGCAAGAAGTTGGCCATCGGGGCCGAGTACATCTTGATAGATTTGAAAGTAGGAAGTGGAGCTCTCGTCAAGACGAAGGCGGAGGCCGTGGAGCTGGCGAATACGATGATAGATATAGGTAAGGCGTACAACAAGACGGTCATTCCGGTTCTTACGAATATGAACAGGCCTTTGGGCGACAACGTCGGGAATGCTCTCGAGGTGTTGGAGGCGATGGACGTCTTAAAAGGAAAGACGGGCGTGCTTCGAGATTTGGTCATCGAACTCGGAAGTGTCCTCTACTCTCGAGTGAAGAGTATCAATTTGGATAGAGCCAAACGCGAGGTCGAACGGGTCTTGGACGACGGGGAAGCTTACGACAAGTTCATGGAGTTCGTGCGCGTGCAAGGAGGGAAAATCGAAAAGTTGGAACTCGCCAAGAATATGGTGGCTATCAAGTCGCCGGTAGCTGGCAAACTCAAGGATATAAGTGCCGAGGTGATAGGTACTCTCTCTTTGGAACTAGGAGGAGGCAGGCATAAGAAGGGCGAGATGATCGATTACGGAGTAGGAGTAGTCATAAACAAGCACATCGGAGACTACGTCCGTGAGGGGGATGTCCTTTGTTATTTGTATCAAAGTGACGAGGCCGATTGGAGTACGCAGGCAATAAGTGCGTTTACAATTGTAAAGTAGGCGACATTTTGTTAAATTTTACCTCATTTTATTATATAATTAATGTGGGGAGAAAGTATTATGAAAGTAATTATAACCGCGGGTGGGACGGGTGGTCACATCTATCCGGCCTTAGCAATAATAGATAAAATCAAAGAGATGGAACCGAAAAGCGAGTTCATCTACGTCGGAACGACGAATCGTATGGAGAAGGACATAGTGCCCAAACTCGGGTACAAGTACGTCGGAATCGAGATGTACGGCCTATCTAAGAACATCGTTCGGGATGTGAAAGTCATGTTTCTCATCTTAAAGAACGAAGCTAAGATGAAGAAATTGATGCGCGAGTTCAAGCCGGATGTCGTGATAGGAGCCGGAGGATACGTGACTTTTCCGGTCATAAAGGCCGCGAAGGCCTTGGGGATAAAGACATTCATCCACGAGCAGAATTCTATTCCCGGAAAGTCCAATCGAATGCTCGCCAAGTTGGCCGACAAAATCGGAGTCAGTTTCGAGGATTCGAAACACCATTTCGACGAGGATAAGGTAATTTTTACGGGCAATCCGTGCAGCGAAAGGGCCTTGGCCATTCCCAAGATTTCCAGAACGAAGTACGGATTATCGAAGAACAAAAAGTTCGTTCTCATGGTGCAGGGCAGTTTGGGAAGTACTTCGGTCAATGCGAAGATGAAGGATTTTCTTTCTTCAGTAGACGACGAGGAGTACGAGGTTTTGTACGTGACGGGCAAGGATTCGTACGAAGAGTTTTCTAAAAATGCGTTTTCTAAGAATGTGTTCGTCGAACCTTATATCGAGAACATGCCCGGACTCATGAAGGACGCGGATGTGATTGTCTCTAGAGCTGGAGCCAGTTCGATAAGCGAGATAATCGCCCTTAAGAAGTTGGCTATTTTGATTCCGAGTCCGTACGTGGCGAACAATCACCAGTTCTTCAATGCTCTATCTTGTGCGAACAACAAGGCATGTGTCATGATAGAGGAGTCGGCTTTGAATACGAATATTTTGAAGCATCAGATAGGAGAGTTGTTAACCGATTTGGAGAAGCAAATAAACATGAGACTCAATTTGTCGAAGATGCAGAAGAACGACAGTAGCACTATAATATACGAGACTTTAAAAGGGATGATAGATTAGTGGAAAAGAGGACTCGCACGACAACGAAGAAGAAGGTGAAGAGAAGACTCAGATGGCAAGGTGTCTTCTTTTTGGCGTTCGTGGGTGCGGGTCTTTACTTAGGTGTCCAGTTTTTGATACACATCGATGTGAATGCCATCAAGGTAACTGGAAACGAGTACGTGAGAGATGCTCAGATAATAAAAAGTGCATCTTTGAACGAGAACGTGTCCTATTTGGGTTTCAGTGCGAGGTCCGCGTGTGCGAGCATTCTAGAAGACCCGCTCATCAAGACGTGTAAGATAAAGAGAAAATTCAATTTCGATATCGAGATAATCGTCGAGGAGAACGTGCCACTTTTCTTTTATACGAACGAGAATGCCATCGTGCTTTCGGATGGGTCTTTCATTACGGGAGCGAATTTGTACGGATTGCCGACTTTGGTCAATTACGTGCCAGAGGAGGTTTTGAGCAAATTTATAAGTAGACTTTCGGCCGTGGATGGTGATATAATACGTTCTATCAGCGAAATCGAATACAGTCCGACTACTTCCGAAAATGGAACTTACATCGATAAAGAGAGGTTCATATTCGACATGAACGACGGAAATACGGTCATCATCAACAATCGAAATATGGACGTGTTCAATCGTTATAAGACGATATACGCGAGCATCGATAAGAAGGGCGTATACAATTTGGACTGCGATTACGATAGCTACATATTTACGGAGTACGGTGATGGGGAATGAATTACGACAAAGAGATGGAGAAGTTGATAGGGTCTTTGGACCACGTGCCTAAGCTGTTGTTGCACACTTGTTGTGCACCTTGTTCGAGTGCAGTAATAGAGAGATTGAAAAATCATTTCGATATAACGGTTTTGTACTACAATCCGAATATCGAGCCGCGAGAGGAGTACGAAAAGAGGAAAGCCGAGCAGAAGAGATTTTTGAGCGAAATAAAGAGCGAACATGGACTCGATATGATAGATGCCGATTACGACAACGAGGAGTACAGACGCGCGGTGAGCGGGCACGAAGGGGACCCCGAGCGGGGAAGTAGGTGCAAGATATGTTACGAGAAGAGAATCGAGTATACTTTCCAGAAAGCCCGGGAGTTAGGGTACGAATATTTCGGGACGACTTTGTCCGTAAGTCCTTACAAGGTTTCTTCTTGGATTAACGAGATAGGATTGAGTCTCGAATCGGACACGTGCAAGTTTTTGGTCGCGGATTTCAAGAAGCAGAACGGTTACAAGAGAAGTATAGAATTGTCGCACGAGTACGATTTGTACAGGCAAGATTACTGTGGATGTGTGTTTTCGAAGGAACAGAAAGAAAAAGAAAAACACAATTCAGATTAAGAGTGAAGTGGTGTAGATTTTTTCGAATTTGTCTCGAGTGAATGGCTCGAGCTTTTTAATTTGCGTAGTTGAGTCACTTTCTCGAGTATGTTATAATTAGGTCGATGTGACATTTGGAAGGTGAGTGAAGTATATGGAATGGCGCGGAAAAGATGGGAAATGGTACGATAATTACATCGATCGGCAAGCCGCGGATATGGCGTGGGATAAGCAGAGAAGAGAGCAAGCGGAGCAGAAGGAACTTTTAGAAAAGCAGAATAGAATACTGGCTGAGAATGCTCGCGAGGAAAGAATCGCCTTGAAACAGAAGATGGAACACGACGAGTTGATGAGGATTTTGGGACTTTTCGACGCGGTCGGATTGAATAAAGATTATTACGACAGATTTGTAAAATATTTGACTGGGAAGGCTTGCGAGGTTTTGAAAAACTGGGAAAACGAGGATGAAGACTTTAAGTACGACCAAAGAAAACAGCAAGAATACTTGAACGAAATCAAAGGCATTTTGAACGATAAGTCTCGGTTGGAAGAGGCTCCAAAGGAAGTTTTGAAGAATTGCTATGTGGACAATCCGGACGAAAGCATTCAAAGAATGAAAGATGTGCTTGCGAAATACGAGTGCGGTTTCCCTCGCGAGGGAATACCACAAGAGGACCTCGATGTGTTGGGAAGTAAAGCAGAAGTGCTTTTAAAATCGAAAATGAGAAAGAATGTCTACAAGTTTTTCCTGATTTTTTGGATTGTGGCCATGCCTATCGGTTTGGTAATGATGGTCAATATGAGCGACCCTTGGGATGGTTTCGGTTTTATCATGGCTATAGTAGGTTTGGGAATGATAGTTTTCAATATTGTCAAACTAGGTGGCAACGTCAGTGTCCGAGACGAGTTGGAGAGACTGAATTCGCAATTGAAGGTTTTAGATAAAACGAAAGCTAGAAAAAATTTAGAGGAGTACTATAAGAAAGGCCTCGAAGAGTATAAAGCGAAGGACGAGAAGCACAATGCCAAGAAGAAAAAGGCGTTCGAGGATGTCGAGGCAAAGTGGAAGAATTTTGTCGATTTCAGGATGGAGCATTACAATGCCCAGTTGGAAAAGTTGTTCTTGGATGTCGGCCTGAAGAACGAGGTCGAACCGTTCGGTTTGGATTATCCTAAGATAAACAAGAACAACAAAAAGGGCGACGGGACGGTCGAGGATTATATAGCATATTTCGACGATGTATTGGAATAGTCGATAGAGAAAGAGAGCAGTAAGATGGACGAATATATAAATATAACTTTAGATAATATAGATGAAGAGCACATCTGTTGTGCGATTGGGGATTCGAAACATCAAACGGGAGTGAATGCAAAGAAGGAATGGTTGAAGAAGAGAATTTTAGAAGGACACGTTTTTAGAAAGTTGAACGAAAGAGGGAAAGTTTTTATCGAGTATGCTCCTTTGGAAAGTGCTTGGACTCCCATCGATGGAGATGGTTTCATGTACATTTATTGCCTCTGGGTTGCGGGTAGCTTCAAGGGCAAAGGTCATGCCAAAGAGTTGCTCGAGTATGCGATTCGTGATGCGAAGGAACGAGGTAAGAAGGGGATATGTACCATTTCGTCGAAGAAGAAAAAACCGTTTCTTTCAGAGCACAGATTTTTCGAGCATTACGGATTCGAAGTCGTGGATACGATAGGCGAATACGAGTTGTTGGCTTTGTCTTTCGACGGTTCTTCTCCTGCGTTTAGAGAGTGTGCTCGGCGAATGGAGACGGTTTCAGAAGAGTTTACCATTTACTATAGTCCCGAATGTCCTTACGTAGTACACAGCCTCGGCGAAGTGGAGAAATACGCTACAGAAAATGGCATTCCTTTGAAGGTGGTTTGTATCGATTCTTTGGATGAGGCGAAGAATGTTCCTTGCGTGTTCAACAATTGGGCCAACTTCAAGGATGGAAAGTTCGTATCCAACACCATTTTGAATGCGAACAGTTTTGAAAAACTGGTGAAGTGAAGAATGAAGTTTGGACTAGTTGGATAATTAATGGACAATGGGCTCTATTTTTGGAGCCTTTTTCTGTGGATTTCACCGGAATTCTCCACAAGTTTCATGAGCATTACACAAAATTTAGTTAGAATTGACATATCAATTTTATGAAGGAGGACTTATGTCTAGGAAAGTTAAGAACGCTATTCTCGCGGGCGTGTTTGCAATCGCTTTGGTGGCAAATGTTTTCACTGTGGAAAATGTCAATAAGAATATGGAGAGTTTCGGAGGTTCACCTACGATGGAGGGTACGAATAAACCTATCGAACCGGGTACAGGGGAATTACCTGAAGGCGGAGGTGGAAATCCGCCAGATGTGGATACGAATAGACCCATGGACGGTGAAAGAGATGAGGAGTCTAGAAGTGAACTTCGGGAAGAGACGATGCCGAATCGAACGGAAAGGGGAGTACGCAAGGAAACGAACGTCGGTAACTACGTTTTAATCGTCTTGGAGGTCGGCGTCATGGGCGGATGTGTCGTCTATGCAATCATGTCGGGATTCAACAAGAAGTCTTGGAGTGAAACCGTGAAGAACGGGGATAAGGTGGCAATTTTGGTGCTCGGAGTCGCGACTTTCACCTTGAGTGTGGTAGGATGTGAGGTTCTCGTCGTAGGGAACTACGATATGCACGGCTTTAAAATGGAAGATTCGAGCGAAAAAGAGACTAAGCGCGAGGATATCGATTCGGGCGAGTTAGTCGAGGGCGAAGATATAGACCTTTCGAGGTACGATTCGAACATCACCATCAGTAAGGCTGGCGTCTACAATTTGAGTGGCAAGTTTTCGCACATCGTTTTAATCGATGCAGATGGAGATGTCACTTTGAATTTGGATGGAGTCGAGATTGCCAACGAGATAAGCGCGGCCATCGCGAATGTCGGCGAACACGATTTGACGATAAACTTGGTCGAAGGGACCGAGAACAAACTCGAGGATGGCGGGTCGAGCGAGTACGATGCGTGCGTCTATTCGGTCGGAAAGTTGATAATCGAAGGTGAAGGTTTGCTCGAGGTGTACGGAAAACAGGAAGAGGGCGAAGGTATCGCGACCGAGAACAACGACATAGTGATTCGAGGAGGAAACATCTACATCGAAAGCGTGGACGATGGGATTAATGCCGGCGGAGATGGCGGGACAATTACTATCGAAGACGGGAACATATACATCAAAGCTTCGGGCGATGGAATAGATTCGAATAAGGATTTGGCGATAAAAGGCGGGACTGTGTATACGATGGGTTCTTCGAGAGGTGGAGATGCCGGCATAGATACGGACGAAGGTTTCACAATAGACGGAGGGATAATCGTCGCCCTCGGTTCGGACATGCTCGAAGCTCCTATGAAGTCTTCACGACAAAACAGTATTTGCTTTACTTTAGGTACGATGGTGAGCAAGGGAACTCTAGTGAGTCTCGTCTCTAAAGACGAGGATGAGGTAGTTTCGTTTAAAGCGGATGAAAACTTCAAAACTTTAATCGTAAGTAGCGATAAGCTCAAAGAGGGATCGTACTATCTATATACAGGGGGAAGCCATTCGGGCGTGCTCGAGAATTCTATTTACGAAGGTGGCGAGTATAACTTCGGTGAAAAGATGAGTGTAGGTGGAATTACAGAGTTTACACTTTCTGGGAAAGTCACCAATATAAAGTAGAAATTTTTGAGAGAGCGAACAATGCGAAATGTATGAGGATGGTCGCTTTTTTCTTGCATTCCCTCTTGAGGTGTGTTAAAATTTATTATGATAGTAGAAGAGAAAAAAGGTGGTTAAAGTGGGGAAAACAATCAGTGCTTTCTTTCAGTTTGTCATAGAAGATCCGATTATGCTCGGTTTGGTAATCGCCATCGTGGTTTTGATTATCCTGTTCATAGTCGTTTTATCTTTGGGCAAGAAGGTCGACAAGACGCTCAAGGATAAAGAGACCGACGAGAAACTCATGAAGACCGAAGTCGATTTGAGTGTCCTTTCCGAGATGGATGAAACTAAGCCTAGCGGACAAGCGAATTCCGTGCAGGATGTAGTCACGCCTCCAGCGGAGGATGTAACGCCCGTACCGGTTACGGTGGAGACTGCACCTACTAAGGTGGAGATTCCGAGTGTTCAGGAGCCTATCGAGACTTTTACCGAGCCTAAAGTAGATACGTTCGCGATGGAGAGTTCTGTGCCTTCGTTCGACGACTTTAGAATCGAAGTTCCGACCGAAGAAGAGATGAAGGAAATTACAGGTGAGCTGAACATTTTCGACCAGCTGAATACTCCTAAAGAGAGTGAAGTTCCTGTAATTCCGGAAGTGAAGCCAGTTACTCCAAGTATGGACGAGCAACTAGCCAATTTGACAGTCGAAGAGACACCTATCGAACCTCAGTCGTTCGAACCTCAACCGGAAGTGGTCATGCCTATAGCAAACGAGGAACCAAAGGTCGAGGATGTTGCCAGCGTAGTAGAGCCTGAACCGATTGCCAAGGCCGAGTCTAGCGATTTCGACATGAGCGATTACATTTTCGAACCCATTCCAGATATCGTCGAATCGGCTGTCAATCCAGTCGATGAAGAAAATTCTGATGTGGAGGTGCCAAAGGTCGAGATAGCCGCAAGTGAGCCTCAAGTAGAGAATGCGATTCACGAAGAGATGGCAACTGGACCGGTCTTAGAAGCAGTTCCAACTATAGAAGAGCAACAAGAGACGCTCACCGATGTATACGGTTACGAGGATGTCGAACTGCCAGAGATAAAGGTGGACGACTTCAGTAGAACGACTATAATAAGACACATTCCGACTTTGGATATGGGAATGAAAAGCATCTTCGAAGATGATAATTCTAGTGAAATGGACGATTTAGATTTGCCGAAATTGAATTCTTCGACCTCGAGTGCGACGGGCTTGAATGCTTTGCATGGCGAATCGTTCGATATACCTAAGAACTCCTGAGGGAGTTTTTTTTTCGCGATAGTCATATAATTAGATGGTGGGAATATGAACATACGGGATAATATCGTAAATTATCTATTCGATAAAGATTATATCGTCAGTATGTACGACGATTATGTATACTTTTTTAATTATAAATATTTGGATTCTTTCGACGAGAAGGAAATAGTCGTTAGTGTGCTCGGTCGGAAATTCGTCTTAGATGGGGAAGGTCTCATCATAGTAAAGATGACAGGTGAGGAGTTGCTAATACGCGGGAATATTCGCGAAGTCAAAGTGAGAGTGAGAGATGAATAAGGTCTTAATAAAGCTGCCAGGTTACGATAGATTTGCAATCAAGTATTTGAGACGACGAGAAGTCGATATTTTGAACATATCGTATCATCCGGATGGGAACGTCTATACGATTTGGGAAGCAGATTTAGAGAAGATAGACGAGGACGTTTTCGAGATAGTAACGTACCGCGGATTGAAAAGGGTTCTCGGGGTCTTTTGGAGAAGTAGGCACTTTTTGGGGGCGGTGGCCTTAGCTATCGGACTCATGGTGTTCTTGTCGCACATCGTGGTGCAGGTCGAAGTCATCCATTCCGACAAGGATGTGCGGGTGTTAATCGAGGACGAATTGTACGACCACGGAGTTAAGCCGTTCATTTTGAAAAAAAGTTTCGAGGATTTGCAGGAAATAAAGGGTCAGATTAAAGATGAGTATCCCGAGGATATCGAGTGGCTGGAGATAGTCGACGACGGGATGAAGTACACGGTACGAGTCGAGGAGAGAATAATAACTAGGCCAGAGAGCAAACCTCCTTATTGTAATGTCGTGAGTACGAAGGACGCCATCGTGTTGGGAGCAGTCGCAAGGAACGGACAGACGATCGTCGTTCCGAACGATTTCGTCAAAAAGGATGCCGTGCTCATAAGTGGACAGATAACTTTCAACGATAACGTGAAGTCGCACGTATGCGCGGATGGAGAAGTTTATGGTAACACCTGGTATAGAGTGTCGATTTCGGTTCCATTCGAGCACGTGACCAAGCACTACACGGGTGCCAAGAAGGGTAACGTCGGATTCGAGTTCGGTTCGGTTTACAATCGGATTTTCAAGGTGCATTTCGAGGATTACGACGTGGAAAAGAAGAAATTGTTTTCGCTCGGGAAGTTTGCTCTATATAAGGAGAGCGTTCTTCAATATACGGAAGAAAGGGAGGTTTATACGGAAGAGGAAGCAATCGAAGAGGCGAGTAGACAGGCTCGGGAGAAGTTGATGGTAAAGTTGCCAGATGGTTCACAGATATTGAACGAAAAAGTTTTGCAAAGTAATTCATATGATAGTATAATTGATGTTGAGATATTCTTTTCGGTAAGGGAAATAATCAGTACGATGGTCGAGGCCGAAATCGTCCCCGAAGATTTGCCAGAAGAATAAGCGTTTTAGATAAAAAGGAGTTAAGAGCGTATGAGTTTGCAAAGAGAAGCATTCGACATGATGATGAGCATTTGGCCGATGTTATTGATATTCATAGTGGTTTTGACGACCATTCGAATAAACTACATTTTGGAGAAAGGGGAAAGGTTCGTCCTTTATAAAGAATTCTTTTCGTTGGCGTTCGTCATATACATTTTGATTTTGTTCGGATTGGTGACGAATACGGATGTGCAAAGTGTCGGGAACAATTTCGTTCCATTTAAGGAGATTTTGCGATACGAGTTTGGAAGCAAGTATTTTTATTGGAACGTGGTCGGCAATATACTCATATTCGTGCCTTTCGGATTTTTCATCAGTTTGTATTTAAATTCTCAGAAACTCAATAGACCTTTGCTTATCACATTCATAACGAGTCTCACCATCGAACTCGTGCAGATGTTCATCGGTCGAAGTTTCGACGTGGATGACATATTGTTGAACTGCGCGGGCGGAGTGTGTGGATTCTTACTCTTCATAGGGTTGTCCGCGATTAAACGGCATCTTCCTAAGTTTTTACAGAGAGATATGGTTTATAACATATTGACAGTTATCTTGATTATATTTATAATAATCTACATCTTCAATTTATGGGGGGTCAAGATTTGATGGATTGGTATACTATTAACGACGAGTACGGGTACGATGAGGATTATTCTTATTTAAGTGAGTTGCTCGATTTGGCAATCGAAAAGTTGGGAGTACAGGGCATTTTCTCTGTCACGTTCATCGGAGATGAAAAGATGCACGAGATGAATTTGACGTACAGGGGAGTCGACAGGACGACAGATGTGTTGTCGTTCGCCTTGAACGATGCGGACGAGACATTCGAAGAAGAGGTCAATGTCCTCGGAGATATATTCATCTCGATTCCGAAGATGAAGGAGCAAGCGCTCGAATACGGGCATAGTACAAAACGGGAGTTGTCATTTTTGACTATACATGGTCTATTGCATTTGCTCGGATACGACCACATGAACGAGAGTGACGAAAAGCGCATGTTCGCTTTACAGAAGGAGGTACTCGATGACGCAGGTATCACGAAATAAAAGTAAGTATAAAGGCTTAAAGAGAATAGTTTATAGTACGAAGTATTCGGTAGACGGCCTCGTCTATGCGTATGCACACGAGAAGAGTTTGTTGTTACATGGCGTTTTGTCGGCCATCGGCATATTGCTCGGGTTTCTCTTGTGCTTGAAACCTTTCGAATGGGGAATAGTTCTCATCACTTTGGCGGTCATTTTGGCTTTCGAACTCGTGAATACGGCCATGGAAGCGTGCGTCGATATGGTAACTTTGGAGTATCACGACCTTGCGAAGGTGGCAAAAGATTGTTGCAGTGCGGCGACTTTCGTGATGACCATGTGTGGATTGGTCATCTTCGTAATCATATATGGACCGAAGTTTTTGGCTTTAATGGGATTGTAGGCGAGATGGGAGATTGGCGCGAGATTAGTCTTTTTGTTTGTCTTCGTTCAAGGGGGTTAGGAGCACGCGAACGTCTATGTTCAGAACTTGAGCAAAACGCCAAACTGTACTTAGACTGAAAGTTTGACGATAGTTGGGATTTTCGATGTTCATGATGAATAACAATGGAATGGGGGTAATCTATCCAATTAATACAGTTTTTTTTTGCAAAAGTTACCAAAATTTCAATTTTGACATGCAAAATTGTGTTTTC
>CAYYLF010000043.1:0-13507 GCA_964472425.1 uncultured Muribaculaceae bacterium
AATGGTCATTGAAAAATATAAAAATGTCGATTCTCACTTTAAAACCGAAACATTAGAGTTGTTCGGAAACTAAAAAATACTACCAAAAAAATTAAAAGTATGGTAATATTAGATTGCTAAACATGAAAGTGAAGAATAGAAAGTAGCCTTTATGGAATAACTAAATTCATGTTTAGCGATTTGAATTCTTCTAGTTATTCCATAAAGGTTATTTTTAAGAAAAGAATATGAAGGCTGTTTATAGCAAAGAAGAATTAAACAAATTAAAACCTAATAAATATAAGAGATTACTGGGTGTAGATTTTGCAGCAGTGTGCAGAATTGAAACGATAGTTGAAGCGGCTTATGTAAAAAATCATAAGAGAGGTGGCAGGAAGAGTAAATTAACCGTGCATGAAATGATAGTACTATTTTTATTATACGTAAAGAATTATAATGCTATGGAAGATTATGCTTTTGAGTTTAAAGTTTCAAAAAGTACTATATGCACAATAATTCATTTTGTGTTGAAAAGTTTACTAGGGAACAAAAATTTTACTTTGTTTGGTTCAATGGCTACCAAGACTGATAGTTCAAAAGATAGACAAATTGATGTGACGGAAATAAGAATCGAAAGACCTAAGTATAACCAAAAAGAAAAGTATTCTGGAAAGAAGAAATATCATACAATGAAGATACAAATTATTCGTGGTGTAAAAACAGAGTTTATTTATGAAATAGAAATAGGTCCTGGAGCAGAACACGACTTCCATTTGTGGAAAAGGACTTTTGAAGGCATAGTAAGCAATGTAACTCATGAAGTCGATTTAGGATATTTAGGTATGGATAAATATCATCGCAACAGCAGAATACCTCATAAAAACTCAAAGTATCATAAATTAACAGAAGAAGAAATAAATGATAATAAGGTCTTAGCAAAAGATAGAATTTTTATTGAGCATACAAACTCATGGATTAAAAGGTTCAAAATATTGTCCACAAAGTTTAGAAATCATTTATCTAATTTTGCTAAATTTGCCGTTGTATTATGTGGATTTTATAATTTTGACAGAGCTTAAATAGGTTTCCGAACAACTCTATTAATTAATCTAAGACGCCAAAAATGCCCAGCAATTGCTGGGCTCAGGGGGTTTTGGTTCTAATACAATCCATAAATAATCATGGATTTGTATTAGTAGCAAGACATTACAATTAGTATATCTTGCTATATAAATGATACTTTAAAATCGTTATTTTGTCAATCTGTTTTTTTGGCAAATTTGCATTTTTGCATAAATGTAAATTATATGGATAGTTGTCAATTATTTTACTACTATACTAACTATTCTTCTAGGAATGACTATCGTTTTAATTATTTCTTTTCCTTCTAAATACTTTTGAACGTTCTCGTTTGCAAAGGCTTTTTCTTTGATTGATTCTTCTGTTTCTTCGGCATCTACTTCGATGCTTCCGCGAAGTTTTCCATTTATTTGGACACCTATTTCGTAGGTGTTTTCGACTATTTTCGATTCGTCACATTGTGGCCATTCGCTTGTCGTAAACGATGGGCCGAGTTTACATCTTTCGTTCAATTCTTCTGTGATGTGTGGGGCAATCGGATTCAAAAGTTGAAGGATGACTCGATAATCGGATTTGGTAATACAGTCCCTTTTGTCGTAGGTATTCAGTAGTATCATCAAGCTAGAGACCGCCGTATTATAGTTCATGGTTTCGATGTCTGCGGTGACTTTTTTGATAGTCTTGTTGATTTCACATTCGAGTTCTTTGGTGTATCCTTCTTCGTCGTTCAACTTGTTTTGAAGACGGAAGATTCTATCTAAGAATTTTTTGCAACCTCTAAGTCCGTTTTCGCTCCACGCGGCGTCTTTAGTATAGTCCCCAATGAACATTTCGTAGGTTCTCAAAGCGTCCGCGCCATACGTTTGAAACATATCATCTGGGTTGACGACATTTCCACGACTTTTACTCATTTTTTCGTTGTTTTCTCCTAGTATCATACCATGTGCTACGCGTTTTTTGAACGGTTCCCGGAACGGCACTATACCACGGTCGAAGAGAACTTGGTTCCAGAATCTAGCGTAGAGCAAGTGTCTCGTCGCATGTTCCATTCCACCGTTGTAAAGGTCTACTTGTCCCCAATATTTCATTGCATCCATGCTAGCTATTCCTGTGTCGCATTTAGGGTCCATGTAACGTATCCAATACCAACTAGAACCGGCCCAGTTAGGCATGGTGTCGGTCTCGCGTTTGGCTGGACCACCACAATGAGGACACGTAGTGTTCACCCACTCTTCTACGGTCGACAAAGGGCTTTCGCCATTGTCGGTAGGCTCATAAGATGGGACGTCAGGAAGAATGACGGGAAGTTCCGATTCCGGAACAGGCTGCCATCCGCATTTCTCACAATGAACCATAGGAATAGGTTCGCCCCAAAAACGTTGCCGAGAGAAAATCCAGTCTTGTAATCTGTAGTTCGTCGTCTTTTTGCCGACTCCCTTTTCTTCTAAGTAGGCAATCATCTTTTCTATCGCTTCTTCTTTGTTTAGACCGTCGAGGAAGCCAGAGTTGATGTGAACTCCGTCCTCGGTCATGGCGGCATCTCCGTTCAAAACGCGAGTCGCGTCGTATTTATGGGCGTTGGTATTTAGAGTTTCGATGAGTTCTTTGGAACTTATCCACATGACTTCTTGAAGGCCTGCTTCTTCGGCACTTCTCTCTATTTGGTCGAGGCTCGCAAGTTTTCCTATGACCGTGTGGCAAGTGATGTGACGGTTTACGTCTTTATGGCGAGCGAAGAAGTTGTCGTAGTAGACGAATTCCATCTCTTTAGAAATGTCGATGTCCGTGTAGCCAGTCTCTTCGATAATTTCTCTTTTGGCGGCTTCGATAGGTGTCTCGTCACCTTCTATGCCACCCATCACGAAGTTAATCCAACCGAATTGTTTGTTCTTGACACATAGGTATTTGTCTTCGGTAGGATGAGCAATCGCGGCTATTACGACTTCTCTATCGGTGAATGGTTTATCGGGTCTTATTTCCGATTCTCCCGTACCGACGAAGTTTTTGGCTATGACTTGGATAATCGGAATGTCGAACTTTTTGGCGAACGCATAGTCTCTTTCGTCGTGGGCTGGGACGACCATGATGGCTCCAGTTCCGTAAGTCGAGAGAACATAGTCGGAAATCCAAACTTCGACTTCCGCGTCGTTTACCGGATTGATGGCCGTGAGTCCTTTAACTTTGACTCCAGTCTTCTCCTTGGTGGCATCGGTTCTTTCGATTTCGCTCTTCTTGTGGGCTTCTTCTTGGTAAGCACGAACTTCGTCTATGTTCTCTATTTTGTCCGCGTATTTGGTCAAGAATTCGTGTTCTGGAGAGAGAACCATCGCGGTTACACCGAAGAGAGTGTCACATCTAGTCGTGAAGACGGTTAGAACATCGTCAACTTCTTTGAGGGCGAATTTTACTTCCGCGCCGGTGCTCTTACCTATCCAGTTGATTTGGGCGGTCTTTATCTTGTCCCAAAATTCAGTCTCGGCGAGGCCGTCTAAGAGGCTGTCCGCGTATGTGCTCATCGCGAGCATCCACTGGTTCTTGAGTTTTTTGGTCGTGGCCGTGCCACATCTTTCGCATACTCCACCGGCCGCGTCTTCATTCGAAAGACCGGTCTTACATTTTGGACACCAATTTATTTCCTTTTCGGCCTTGTAGGCGAGACCCGCTTTGTAGAATTGTAGGAATTGCCATTGCGTCCACTTGTAGTATTCGGGGTCGGTAGTCGCGAATTCGCGGCTCCAATCGAATGATGAACCGAGGGCCTTTATCTGTCTTTTGAAAGTGTCGATACAGTCCGCGACCATGTTGGCCGGATAGACGTGATTTTTAATCGCGTATTGTTCTGCTGGTGCACCGAAGGCGTCCCATCCCATAGGGAATAAAACATTGTAGCCTTGAGCTCTTTTAAGCCGGGCGAGAGAATCGAGAGCCGTGTAGCTGCGAACGTGGCCGACATGTAGTCCTGCCCCACTTGGATAAGGGAATTCGACTAGTACGTAGAATTTCTCCTTGTCGCCACCGTTTTGGGCAGTGAAAGCTCCTTCTTTTTCCCATTTTTCTTGCCATTTCTTTTCTATTTCTTTAAAATTATAATCCATTTTTATCGTATCCTTTCTTTTTTAAAATTCTACCCAATATTTCGTACGAGCCATATATAAAGGTAAAGATGAGCACTATTCCTAGAAGAAATATCAATATCATGTCTTCGGTCACGAATGTCACGAAAGTGCAGACGATGGCGATTATGAAAGCGTCTAAGAGACTTACGATTTTGGCTATTTTTAGACAATCGACTTTCTCTTTAGATAAACCGAATTTGGCGATTAGATATTTCATTTCGATGGCCAAGTTCTCTTTCGCATTTGTCTTCTTTTTCGTTTTTTTCGGTTCTTTCTTGCTCTTTTTATAGAGGTAGAACCGTCCGAATGCCGAGATGATAAATGCTAGAATAAAGTAAACTATATGTTCCATCTATCTTCCTCAAAGTGGTTTAACTGGGTTCTGCATTTCGGCTCGAATCTTCATCCAAGTTTTACCGAGGTTGTTTTCTCCTTCGAGGTTCTTATCTAGGCCCCAATCCGTATCTTCATCTATGCAACATTCCCCTATGTAATAGTCTTTTGTAGCTAGAAGTTTCTCTTTTACAATCGGGTTTTGCTCGGCTTTCAATCTGAATACGCGGGCCAGATAATCGTATTTGACTTCGGACCAATTCGATATTCGACGTTCTTTATATTTTTGGCCTAACATGCGCGCGTCGTTAGGAGAAAAGGCTACCCTGATTTTTTCGGCGACTTCTGGTGCAGATTCTGCGAACTTTAGATATTGAAAAGCGTGTTCGCCCGTTTGGAAGTAAACGTCATCCATCACTAGACCGAAAGCTGAAAAGTTATCGAGTGGGAACAGTTCCCATTGGTAATCGATTGTCTTGCATTCAATTTCGTTCATTTCCTTGTCGAATAGTTTGATCATTGAATCATCTCCTTCTTAAAATAAAACGAGCAAAATAATCGTAAAGGACGATTTTGCTCGTGGTACCACCTTAATTTGTGCTCGTATGGTCTATATGGGGACCAACCCTATGCGCATCCGAGGGTGAGTTCGTGGTTTCGTGGACGGGCCTTGCACCAACCGGCCGTTCTCTTTGGTCTTACGGGTAACCATTACTAGTTCCTTTTCACTTGCGATTGACATTATTATATTAAAATTCGCTTACATATTCAAGTAGTTTTAAGAACATTTTGATAAATATGTCGCCGAGACCTTGAGCTCGGAGTTTGCGAATGGCGATTCTCTTCTTCTTGATGTCGTCTTCGGAGAAGATTATTTCGCTTATCTTCTCTTTCAAATTGGTCTTGATTTTGAGGTCCGAGATGATGCGGTCGATGTCTTCGTTTATGAGACGGACGGCATCTATTTCGATGTCTTTACCTTTACAGTTGATACTCAGCTGTTCGTTCGTACTCACTAGTGGCGTTTCGACTATGAAGTCTTGGTCATCTAAATAAGTCTTGACTTGTAAGCGATTCGTACCGAGGTAGACTATGACATCGTCCGCGAATCTGGTGTTTCTAAACCTTATCTTGTAAGAACGATTGGCAGGGATGATGCCTTGTCTTCCTTCTAGAGGTCTAATGATGACCGTGAAGTTGTTCGGAAGGTAGTTGTAATCTATCGAAGTCGTCATGAAGTTGCCCTCTTTGTAGGCGTTCGAAGTGCCATCGTCTTCGTAGAGTTTGTAAGTATTGTTTCGACCTGGGAAGATGTGAATCTGCATCCTCTCGGGATTCGATACGTCGTTTCGGTTGTTCGCATCGAGGATAGCTAGTGGAATAATCGCGCCTTGTTTGGCGAATACCGGATAGTCTTCGTCTTGGAAGAAGGAGATGTACCGTTTCCCACCAGGGAATTTTTTGCCGGTCTTGAAGTCGTACCACATGCCGTTTGGCAAGAAGAGTTTGACGACCGTGCGGTTCATGACCGAGTCTTTTTTGTCCGTGATGGGAGCGATAAAGAGTTCGGTTCCGAAGTAGTATTCGTTTTTGTAGGTGGGCTCGTCGTAGAGTTCCGGATACCTATAGTACAGCGGTTGGATGAGCGGTAAGCCCGTCTTTGCATATTTGTACGATTCACTGTAGAGGTACGGGATGAGTCTATGACGGACGTTCGTATAGTCTCTTACTATCTTGTGAGTCTTGACGTCCCAGTTCCAAGGTTCCCTCTTGTAATAGTGTCCACTCATCGAACTGAATCGGAAAATCGGACTGTAGGTGCCGAGTTGGACATATCTAGTATAGAGTTCGTTGTCTTCTACTCCGTCTTTGAAGCCTCCTATCGCGTGGCTCCACCAAGAGACTCCGATGTTCGAACTCGTCGAATTGAATTCGGGAATCATCTTGAGAGTTCGCCAGTCGACGATGGTCTCTCCACTCGTGTAGGCCGGATAGAGATGGGCACTCACTAGTCCATTTCGAGAGAGTATCATTCCCCTTTTACCTGGTTCGGTGTTCATAAATTTGTAGAAATAGTAATTTATCATTCGAAGAGCATAGAGGTCTTTTCCGCGATAATCCAAAGCGAAGAAGTCGACTCCCATGTCGAAAAGAGGTTTTATGAACGTCTTAAAGTAGTTGCCCATGAACCCCTTGTCGTAGACATTGAACGGGACTTCGGTCGATTGACCGTTCGAAGTCGCCGGGACTTTTTCGAGGGCCAAGTTGAGACCGACGCGGATGTGGTTCGAGTGAAGTTCGTTTATGACTCCAGTAGGTTCCGGAAGTAGTTCGCGGTCGAAGGAGACGTCGTCCTTGCTCCATTTGTTTAAAAGCATGACACTTATGGGAATTTCGTATTTTTTGAATTGGGCAATAAGCGAATAGATGTCGTTTACATTGTAAGATTGGTCTCTATTCCACCAGACTCCGAGAGCATATCTCGGTATCAAAGGTGGATAACCGGTCAAGCGATAGTAGTCTCTAAGGCAGAAGCCGAAGTCTTTTCTGTACATGAACAGGTAGGTATCGATGCGGGAATCGGACCTCTTGCCGACACTTCCATCTTTGTTGAATATGAGACTTTTGGAGTCGTCGAGAGAGACGAATCCGTCCGTGCTGTAGAGGCCCTTTTCAAGTCGCGGCATGAATATTTTGTCATCGAGACTCGTCGCCGTGCCTTTGAAGTTGCGGGCTTCGGCTTGGGTGAAGAACCAGACTTTGTCCGTGCCGACGAGTTTTACCTTGAAATATTGGTCGGGTGAGAACCGCGTGCCGGTCATCGGCATCTCTTTGTCGTATTCGAGTTCGAAGTAGTTGGTTTGAAGTGTGAGATGTTTTTCGTCTTCGGTCACGAGGACGCGCGGGACATCGAAGTCTCTAAAATGGGCGAGCTCGGTCGGTCTATCTTCGAAGGTGCCGGATTCGCTGTATTCGAGACGTAAGAGTATTTCGCTGAGGACGGTTATTCTGTATTTGATACCTTTGTAAATCGCGTCGTTTTTGCTGACGGCTTGGTTGTAATCGAGTCCAAATCTAGCTTCAAATTCATCCATATTGAATCACCCTTTATTCTTTTACTATAGATATTTTATCATAAATGTGGTTTTGTCTCAATAGAAAAGTAACCGCGTCGGCAGTTACTTCTTTAGGGGGCCTTCTATTTTTGTCCAGTGGGTTTAAAGTTGAGGATATTCGTTGTACGATTTATTTTGTCTTTTCGAGTAATATTTACCGACCTGTTTATTTTCACTAGTTCCTCATAGAAGTCATCGGTAGCTTCGTTCAAGAACTTCTCCTGGCCTACTAAGCCTACGACTTGAAAGATGATGTGTACGTAGTTTTGAGCCCAGTAGATTATATGGGCTATGTGTAAATCACCTTCGTGATAGGGATTATTGCAGATGTACGAAATCAAGTCGTAGGCATCCTTCAAAGCGGGGTTCATGAGTACCGTGCCTTTTTTCATGCCCATGAGTTCCATCCTCGCGACGAAGTCTTCTGGCGTCATTACGAGTTTAATCGTTTTATTTTGGCTGCGGCAAGTAATGGGTAGATAAATCTCCTTTTCGAGAGAGACCAGAGCGTTCAGCTGGGCATTTCGATAAGTTTTAGGTGTCTTTTTGCTTTTCGACAAAGTTGAGACGACGAATTCGTAGGCAATTTGGGCCAAACTTAGGATTTGGCCTGTTCGTCGATTATATTTGTTTATGTAAGCGATGTCTTTTCTTATAAATTCTAAAAAGTCGTCTATCTCTTCTATTCCGGTTTTGGAAAAAGTCCCTTCTTCGACGAGTTGGGTTCTAATTTTGGCAGCAAGATTGTTATCTATTTTTTTCATGGTATGCACTTCTTTCTAATGATTTATATTGGCAAGTTCGTCGAAGAACGACGTTTTTTCTTTATAGTCGACAGGGCCGATATGCCGGAAAATCGTATGCCCTTTTTCGATTATCAACAAGGCTGGCAAGTCGTCTATTTCATAGGAGGTGAGAAGGCTTGCGTCTTTAACTTCTATTTTGCGATAAGATACGGGCATGTCTATTTTGCCCATTATCTCTTCGATGGGAATCGAATTGATGAGGCAGGTAGCTCGGTCTTCGTCATAAAATTCGATTAAGAGTGGAACGTTCGCATCTTTTATAAGTTGGTCTAAGTCTTCTAGTTGTAATCTGTATTTTTCTTCTATCGATGAGGCTCCATATCTATCTTGGAATAGTTCTTCAATCGTCATTATGTCTTTATCGTATTCCGTTTTGAGTTTGGCATATTCTTCTTCGTTTCGGTAGACTTTGACGGCTCCGGCTTCGCAAGTTATCATGCACTTGCGGCAGTTGATACACAGTTCATTGTGAACGGCGACAGTCTTTTTTTCTTTGTCGTAATAAAAGGCTTTGGATGGACATCCTTCTATGCAAGGACAGACATCCGCATTGTCACATCTTTTTTTGTTGATAAGTACGCCCATGGTATACCTCGTTTCTTCATCTTTATTATAACATAGAAAAATGGTAAAAGCTACTAGAGAAGCGACATTGTAATTGCCGGTTTGGCGAATTACATTTTGCCAATTGTTCGTCATATATGAGGAGAATCAAAGAACCGTCCAAAGTTTCAGATAGCAAAATACAAGCAGTAATTTCTCGTATTTTCTGTTATATTTAGATAGCAAGGAGATATCGTTTTATGAATAAGGAAGTAATCTATGTACGCATAGAAGAGGAACTCAAAAAGGAACTCGACATGTTAGCTCTCGAAGAACAAAGAAGTCTCAACAATTTGGTCGTGAGAATTCTCATTAAGTATGTCGAGCAAAAGAGAAAGGAACGCGTCAAGCAATAAGTGAGGGCTTTCGAGTCCTTTTTTGGTGCATAGAAGTCGCGATTTTTCCCCATAATGCGAGTGGTGAATATTTTATGGCAAATATGAAAAGCGAAATTTCGTTCGGGTTAGTTAACATTCCGGTAGTTTACTCCCCTATCATTCGAAACAACGATACATCTTTCAATCAGTTGCACAAGAAGTGTTTGCATAGGGTTCATTATCAGAAGTACTGTGACCATTGTAAAAAGATTTTGAAGGAACCGGATATCATAAAGGGATACGAATACGAGAAGGAGAAATATGTGACTTTTACGAAAGAGGAACTCGAGAGTTTTCAAGTCGATGCGAAGGGTACGATAGAAATCATCTCGTTCGTGCCGGAGGGGGAAGTCAGTCCAGTGTATTACGAGAAGAGTTACGTTCTTACGACTCCTAAGAAGTCGAAGTCTTATTCTCTTTTCTTGGAGGTGTTGAGAAAATCAAAGATGGTCGCGGTCGCGAGAACAGCTTTGTCTAGCAAATTTTATTACGTGTTGCTCCGTTATTTAGACGGGAACATTTTGATGTCGACTATCTATTTCGACGAGGAAGTAAACATTCCGGAGGCGAACGTGGAGGCGAAGTTTACGAAAGCCGAATTGGATTTGGCCATGAAGTTGGTCTCACATTTGTCCGGACATTTTACGCCGGAGAAGTACGAGGACGATTATCAGAACAGAATAAAACTGGCGATTGAGGCAAAAATCGACGGCAAACCGGTAGCCAAGACGAAGGCGCGAAAGAAGGAGTCGATTGCCAATTTGATGGAATCTTTGCAGAAGAGTTTGGAGGGGTGATATGAAGTTCGATTCTTTTGTCGAGCCGATGTTATTGTCCGAGCAAGAAGAAGCTTTCGACGACGAGAGTTACATTTTCGAACTCAAGTTCGATGGGATAAGGGCAACTTTGCATGCGAGTCCGAAGGGCGTGAGGATTTTTACGAGACGCGGGACTGAGGTGACAAATCAGTTTCCGGAGTTGCAGAAAATAAAGGAAATCGTCACGAGTCGCGTCATATTCGATGGAGAAATCGTATCTTTCGAGAATGGAAAGCCGAGTTTTGCAAAGTTGCAGAGGAGGAATTTATTGAGAGATGCGAAGAAAATCGCCACGATGAGCGAAAAAGAACCGGTTCTCTTCGTAGCCTTCGACTGTCTGTACGCAGGACGCGACTTGAGGAAGAGACCTTTGCTCGAAAGGAAAGCAGTTTTGGATGAGTACTTCGAATCGGAAGAGTTCGCCAAGACGAAGTACGTGCGCGGAAATGGGAAAAAGTTGTTTGCGCGCGTTCAAAAACAAGGATTGGAAGGGATAGTAGCCAAAAAGGTAAATAGTCTCTATTATACCGGTGTAAGAACCAAAGATTGGATTAAGATTAAAAATTTTAAGGTGGAGTCGTTCGTCGTCGGAGGGTACATAGAAAACAAAGAGAAAGTTTCCCTACTCTTGGGCGAATACAGGGGGAGAAAATTGTATTTCGTCGGCAAGGTTGCCATGATGCGAGATGTTTCTCTTTATAAGAAACTCGTTGCGGCCAGGATTGCAAGCAAGTCTCCTTTCATCGATTACGAAGAGCCAGAGGCAAAGTACGTTCCGAGCAAGTATGCGTGCGAAGTAGTCTATATAGAAAGGACTCCCAGCGGGCATTTGAGACAACCGGTGTTCAAGCGGGAGGTGAAGATGAAATGACTAGACGTTTGAGTCGGTACAATGAGAAGAGAGATTTTGCCAAGACGAGCGAACCAATCGGTCGCAAGATGCGTGGCAAGGAAAAACACGTATTCGTCGTTCAGCATCATGCGGCAAGGAGAGACCATTACGACTTCAGGCTGGAAGTCGATGGGGTTTTGGCGAGTTGGGCAGTTCCAAGGGGGCCTTCTTACGATACTCGCGACAAAAGACTTGCGGTCCACGTCGAGGATCATCCTTACGATTACAAGGATTTCGAGGGAACGATTCCCAAAGGTCAATACGGTGGAGGAACGGTCATGCTTTGGGATGAGGGCTATTACGAGTGTGAGGGAGATGCAAAGAAGTCATTGAAGTCTGGGTCTTTGAAGTTTCGTCTATTCGGGTCTAGGCTCAAGGGAATGTGGACTTTGGTCAAGTTCAAGGATGAAAATTGGCTTTTAATAAAGGAACGGGATGGCGTGTCGATGTTCGAAGATATAAGCAAGTTGGCAACAAGTGTCAGAACGGGACGGACTATGGAGGAAATCGCGATGGGGAAAGCAATCAGAAGAGTCAAGAATTCTAAAAAAGATTTCGTAGTCGAGGGAGTACAGATAAGCAGTCCTGAAAAAGCGATTTTTGCGAGACCGAAGGTTACGAAGTACGATTTGGCTCTATATTATCAGAAGGTAGCCAAGAGGATGCTTCCCTTTTTGGAGGGACGCCTCGCGAGTACGGTTCGGTTGCCGGAAGGAGTCGGTGGCGAAAAGTTTTTTGCCAAGCACAATTTTGCGAATAGTGAAGGAATAGTAGAGATGCGCATACCTTCGAAAAGTGGTAAAAAAGAGGATTATTATCACATCGAAAGTGTTCAAGGATTGATTGCCGAAGTACAGATGAACAGTTACGAGTTCCACATTTGGGGGTCGCGAGTGGCGGATATCGAGAAACCGGACATTTTGGTCTTCGACTTGGACCCGGATGAGGGATTGGGATTAGCGAAGATAAGACAAGGTTGTCGAGATTTGAAGAGTATTTTGGACGAGTTCGGATTGGAATCGTTTTTAAAGACGAGCGGGGGCAAAGGTTATCACATCGTCGTACGAACGGATAAGTTGAGAGACTGGGAGGCAGCAAGCGAATTTGCTCAGAATGTGGCGAGACTCATGGAGACTAAGTGGCCGGATAGATATTCGGCGAACATGCGAATGGAGAAACGCAAAGGCAAAATATTCATAGATTGGGTTCGCAATACGAGAGCTGCGACGAGCGTCGCCCCCTACTCCGTTCGACTCAAGGGCAAGTGTCGAGTTTCGATGCCAATCAAGTGGAGCGAGTTAGAACTGGTCGGACCCGCGGATATCACAATCGAAGAAGCAATCAAAAGGCTCAAAAGAAAAGACCCTTGGGAAGGGTTCTTTCGGTGACTTACCATGGTAGGTCTTTTTTTTGGGTAGGATATCTTTTTATTCAACCGTCGTAATTTTCGATGCAATCTAAAAGTTCTAGAAAGAAATCGTCGAGATACTTAGGACGGTCGATTTCTATCCAAATGTCGCTCGCAGTACGGGCATTGGCGATAATTTCTTCCTTATTAGGTTGGAGCATCGCATCCGTTTGAACCTTTTCGAAAGACATCTTACCTTCTAAGTCGTAGAGTTTAGCTTGTAAGTCGCATTCCAGTTTATCTATCTGGAAAGCGAACTGCGATTCTTTAGTCTTATGAGCATTAAATTCTTCTAGAAGTTCTTCGATTGTACCCTGTTCGATGAGGCCTTCGGTCACCTGATGAACGGCTCGTCTACCTTGCTCGAGTTTTTCTTCCCTGGTTATATGAGAAATCGACGTATAGTCCGGGATGATTATCTCTTCCAGTTCGTGGAGAGTGAGCATGCGCAAGACTTTGTACATATCGAGGTCGAGCGAATATTCTCCGGCGACGGCTATCGCGAGGATGAGTGTACCGTATATATGGTCGGCAACACTTTCAGGGTGTTCGGTTTCGATTCCGATTTCGAGCCATCCTTGTCTAATCTTGTCTTTGAGTTTGGTAGCCAATGAATAAAATTTTATGACATTACTTGCTTTCATTCTGTCTCCTTTTTTGATTGCTATTCTGTAATTTTTTCTATCAGGTGTTACATATTGAAACTATATTATATATATCGACTTCAATTCTCAATATTATAATCGTTTTTATTTGGTGCTTTTCCTATAAAAAGGAAATTAAACGATTCTTTTCTTCCGTAAATATTTTTTATAATCTCGTCGTAAGTGAATGCTTTTCCGATTTGTTCATCCCCTATTTTGTTGGAATTAGACTGTATCATCACCGGTCTCCAAAGCAGATTCCATAGCATTATTTACATTTTCAAATATAGCATCAGTTTCGGGTACTTTATCAAGTACTTTAGACTTAGCTATTC
>CAYYLF010000044.1:0-13422 GCA_964472425.1 uncultured Muribaculaceae bacterium
TAGTACTTAGAGTATTCGGCGTCTACTACATATTGTTCCAAAATATCATCTCCCTTCGCTATCAATTCTGCTTTACTTTTCGTCGTTTCGCACATCGTCAGTAATGTCTTTGTAAATTTGCTCCTGTCACCTTCATTGTACCACTTTTGGTGGTACTTTGGTAGATAAATCTGGAGGTGAACCTTCTTCATATATGACAATTGTTTGTCACTTTGTAACCAGAATGCTATCATCGGTTCTTCTATTTCTTTGTAATAGTAATTGTTGAGGTCGATGGCCAACACTATCGGATAGACGTTTTGGGAACCTATTCTTATCGAACTGGCATATATCTTGTCGGCATATTCTACTGTCCTTTGATGTTCATCTCGAACGTTCATTTCGACTATGATATAGTCGTCTCCCAGTTTGAGAACTAAATCGCTTCTCCTTCCCTTGTCTTCGACCGAAGTCTTGTCGTGCTCGTTCTTGTAATACTGAGTATTCTCCATCAGATAGTCCATGTCGCAGTTCAATAGGTCCGATAGTAACTTACAGATGTATTTTTTGAACTTTTCGCTTCCTAGCATAGTTTTGAGCATGGCGTCGGAGACGATAGATATCTGGTCATCTTCACTCAAGGCCGAAAGGGGTTTACTCACAAATTTGTCTGTACCACATATCTCCAGTTTTTCTAAGTAGACTCTATTTTCACCGGCGATGGGCTTCAACAGTTCTTCGAGTTTAGATGGTCTATTTTTTTCTTTGTTCATAAATGTGTCCTTTCTTAGTTGCTTGTCGACAGGCACGACCATTAAACCAGATAAAATGTGAGAAGTCAAAAAGCAGAAAAGAGAATTTTGGATGTCGAAAAAGTCATTTTGGTAGAAAAAAGATACCAAAAAGAAAAAACTGTTCAAAAAAGTTACCAAAAACGAACAGAGAACGTGCAAAAAAGAAAATTTAGTAATTGTGATAGGCAAATACATGCAAAAATAGAAGAAAACCGATGCAATTTGAATATTTTGCCGAAAAAGTCAAATCGAAGAAATGCCCTAGGTATGGGGAAAAACACCGAGTTTTGGCATGCCAATTTGACAAAAACTGTGAATGACAAAACGATTGTCGAGATTGTACATAGGGTGCATTTTGGAATGGTCATGAATAAGCAATTTGGTTTTTTTTCCATCTCATTCCGAGTTTTTTTAACAAAAATCGCGTCAGAAACTCCAAAAACTGATAATACCAAGTCACAGAAAGTTTTTCCAATTTATGGGAAAATTATTGCGGTGATATATATGGTAAGGACAAGAAAATCGAATAAGGAAAATGAGGAGTACACTGTTTTGCGAAACAAAATCTCTTATAACATCAAGAAGTACAGAAAATTGAGACATTATACGCAGGAAGAACTCGCAGAGTATGCAAATATTTCGTACGACTTCATGAGAAGAATAGAGGGAACTAGCGGTACTTGTGGTTTATCCGTGTACACTCTTTATAAGTTGGCTCTCGCCTTGAATGTGAGTGTCGACGAACTCATGGAAATAAAACTGGCCGACCGCGTCAAAGAATAGAAAAAAATTGTAAAAATTTCGCTCGGGGAATTGAAATTCACATACTCTTTTGGTACAATGTAAATAATAGAGAAGAGTGATAATATGGACAAGGCATTTAATAAAGTCATAAAATCGCATGTGACATTGGCCGTTTTGTCGGTGGTGGCCGTGGTATTGATGGTAAGTGGAGTGACGTATTCTCTTTTCCAAATTGATAAGCACAATACGACTAACCAGACTATTTCGGTCGGGACATTGGATGCGAACATCACGAGCGTGAAGGGTGGAATAGTCGTAAGCGACTTGTACCCAAAGAAGGCGAGTGAATTAGGAGAAGACGAGAAGATATATGAGTTCACTATATCGAATACGGGAACGTACGACATACAGTACGAAATATACTTGAAGGATGCGACGGATGCCTTACTAGCGAGCAGCGCAGAGTATGCAGGATATACCAGAATTGCGGCCGAGCACTATCAATACATAAACTACAAGTTAGATGGGAATAACGTATACAATTTGACAAGCAACCAAAGTGGAGAGAAGTTCGTAGTGTTGAGTGGATTGATGAAAGCCGGAGAGAGCGAAGACCACACATTGCAATTCTTCTTAGACAACAAAGATACGACTACGACCGGCGCGCCGAACGAGATAGCAGGTTCGGTGATATCGCTCGACATATACTTCGACGGCGGAGTGACACAAATAACTCCATCACAACTCACTTTGAGTAAACTCGGAGTAAGTGCGAAAGATGGCAATCCCGATTTCGCCCAAATAGCTACGACGGACGAAGGAGTCTACGGAATGGAAGACGACTACGGAGTAAGTTACTACTATCGCGGGGCAGTCACGAATAACTACGTGAAGTTCGGCAAGTGGAGTGCAGATACTCATGATACGGTATATGGAACAAATAATTATGGATACATAAAAGAATTTGCTACTTTGGACGCATGCAATACCGACTCAGAGTTTAGTAACAATTGTACTCTAGTCTCGCGAGCTGGAAAAGACATGTATTGGAGAATAGTCCGTGTGAACGGGGACGGAACATTGAGAGTCATATACGATGGAATAGAACCACACTCGAATACGGATACGAGCACGGATAGAATAATAGGAATATCTCCGTGGAATGAAAGTCCTTATTACAACGACGCGAAATATGTAGGATACATGTTCGGAGGAGCGAATGGGGAGGCTTCAACTGCAAAGGATACAGCCCAAGCAAACGATACACCATCGACTATGAAAACGTATTTAGAGAATTGGTACAAAAAACAGATAGTAGACCAAAGTTACGATGGATACGTATCCGACAACATCTTCTGCAATGACCGTAGTACAGTTAGTACACCTAGTTCTGTAGGTATAGCTATGGGAATTCCAGATACTGGACTAGGATATGGGGCAAATGACACGATGTTTGGATATTGGAATAGATTTGAAGTTAATGAAGTATTGGTTGTAACGAGTGTAAATGCGAACTTAAAATGTCCAAATAAAAACGACGCTTTCACGGCGAGCGATACGACGAAAGGGAATGGCAAGATGACATATCCAGTGGGACTGATAACTGCGGACGAGTTTTCGATAGCCGGAGGAGTTTCTACAACTGCAAATGCAAGTTTCTATTTAAACAAAGCGAATATGGATTATTGGACATTCTCGCCGGCCTTTTTCTATGGTGGTTATGCTCGTGTATCTGCTGTGTATAGAGGCTCTCTGAACTATGACCTTGTCTATTCTGATCATGTCGCGGTGGCGCCGGTTATCAATCTGTCGACCGAGTTTGTCCAAAATATGACCGGAGACGGAAGTGCGACTTCGCCATTCAGGCTAACAGCCTGAGGGCGAAGTGAGAATGAATATGAGACACTTCCCGTGCCAAATCGATTCTTCGATTTGGCAAGCCGATTTTTTCTCGGGAACAGATGAATTGAATTCGCTCGCATAATTTGGTTGGTGGTCGGTTTCCCAAGTTCGATAATTCGAACTTGGGAAACCTTTTTTTCTTGAAGTTTAAACGTTGCTGTGGTAATATTTTGGTGGGAATAGGTTATTTAGAATGTGCATCGTGTTTTGTTCGTCTGTATGGGTTCGGTTTGGGCCTGTCGGTAGAGTGGTTTTCTCGCCGGCCAATTTCAATAATGGTAATGCTAATGTATCTAATGTGAATAGAGGCAAT
Source organism: uncultured Muribaculaceae bacterium (assembly GCA_964472425.1). Taxonomy (GTDB): domain Bacteria; phylum Bacillota_I; class Bacilli_A; order RF39; family UBA660; genus RUG11867. Next base: position 3,733 of record CAYYLF010000044.1, read on the forward strand.
CTGAACAATGACAATGTCAATAATGATAATGTCGCGGTGGCGCCAGCTACCTGTTAAGATTAGGTTATCCTAATGTCACCGAGAGTTATCGGTCGAGGCTGATAATGAGAGGAAACATCTGTAAAAGGAATCTAAAAAAGATTGGTAACAAATCTATTTCCAGTGAACAGTAGTTCCAAATAATTATGAAGGACGTCTGAGGTGTTCAAAGCGAATGATAAGGGCTATTAGCCTTCATTTTTTAGGAGTTTAATATGAGGAAGTACAATCCTATTCGTTATTATAAAAAGTTTAAGGGGGAGTATTCGGAGTTTGTGGTTTTTATAAAAAATGGGGAGTTTTATCAAAGTTACGACGCGGACGCGAGGATAGTCGCTTTTGTGATGAATTTTTGTTTGAGCAACAATGAATTGAAGGTAAGTAAATACGAGTTTGTAAATGTTTTGAAGAAATTCCACGAGGCTGGCTTGAATGTCGCTCTTGCCGGTTCTAAAAATGTTCGCGAGTATTATACAGATAAGCAAAGTGTCTATAAAAAGGTTAAAAGTTTAAGTAAGGGAATAGGATGCTACCAGCGGTAGATATCCTATTATTCTCTTTTGTCGTATATTTTTGCTCAGGAAGTGATGAAGTGTGAACGACAATTTTATTTTGTATAAGTCGACGAAGCAGTTGTTTTATGATGTATTGGAATACTCCAATAATATTCCACGCCATCTCGTATATGTGCGGGATGAGTTACAGGTGGTGATGGAAAATATTCTCAGATATTTGCATTATTATGGAGTGAATTTAGATAAGTCTTATAAGATAAAGGAGAAGTATCTCAAAGATTTGGTCGTAGAGTTGTCTCTAGTAGATTTTTATCTCGGGTTTCTTTACAAGCAAAGGGTACTAGGGAAAGTTCGGTTTCAGGCTATGATTAAGCAACTGGAATCGATAAGAAAACTGGCATATGGAGTGATAAATAGTGAAAAGAAGTTATGTGAAGTATGATGAAATTTTAGTTAGTGAAGTGTTCGAAGAAAATTATGGGCAAATATGTAAGACTACTAAACATAAGAAAAAAATCATCAAGTACGATATCTTTAAACAGACCAATATGACAACTCTTTACGATATGTTAAAACATCGAGAATATAAGCATGGGAGGTTCAATATATTTTTGATAAGTGAACCTAAGTATAGAATAATCATGAGTGAAAATATTCGCGATAAGTTTGTGAATCACATGGTTACGAATGTATTCTTGAAACCAGTTTTGTATCCGAGGTTAATCAGGGAGAATGTGGCGACGAGGATTGGAATGGGTACTAAAGAGGCCATTTTGTTGTGCAAACGTTATTTTGTACGCATGATGAACAAATACGACGAGTTTTATATTTTGAAGTTCGATATTGCGAAGTACTTTTATAATATCGACCACGATATTTTAAAGGATATGTTGAAGAAAATATATGTGGATGAAGATGTTCTCAAGATATTATTCGAGATTATAGATGCGACCGACAGTGATTATATTAAACAGGAGATAGATGGGTGCAGAAATAGGGAAATTAAGATACTGAGTAATCAGAATATAAAAGAAGCGGATAGTCGTATCAGTGAGTTGAATGGTATTCCTTATTATAATAAAGGTAAAGGCCTCGGTATAGGTTCCGTTTCGAGTCAGGTCTTGGCTATATTCTATTTGAATTCTTTGGACCATTATATTAAAGAGAATTTAGGTATAAAGGAATATGTTCGATTTATGGATGATGGTATAATATTTAGTCCAGAGAAAGATGAACTCATAGAAATCATGAATATTTTGAGGAAGCAGTTGCAAGACTTGAAATTGAATCACAATAAAAAGACGAGAATATATTCTTCCAGCGAAGGTTTCGAATTTGTTGGTTATAGATTTATCAATAGAAACGGAAGATTGCTCGTTCGCTTGAAAAATAGTACAAAGAAAAAGATGAAGAGAAAGTTTCGAGTTCTCGATGTTTACGATAAAGATAAATTAGGGAGGGTAAAGGCCAGTTATAATGGTTTTCTACAATATTGTACGACTAAATCTTTGCATAAAAAATATTTTGAGTAGTTTTTGACAATCTTTTGATATTCCCTTTTATTCGTGTTTTAGTTATACTGTAGTTTAGAAATGAGGTCGATTATGAAAAAAAATCCGTATGGTATAACTGACTTTAAAGAACTAATCACTTTGGGACACGAATATATGGATAAGACGATGTATTTACCTATGCTCGATGATGTGTTACCGGTGGTTACTTATCATAGACCGAGTGGTTTTGGAAAGAGTTTGTTTACGAGTACTATGTATTATTATTACGACGTGAAAAGCGAAGATGAGTTTGAGTCGTTGTTTAAGGGTACATATGTGTATGAGCATCCTAGTTCTAAAAAGAACAATTATTATGTTTTGAAGTTTGATTTTTCTAGGCTTATAGCCGCAGGATGGACCAACGAGGAATTGAGAGAAGAGTTTATGAAGAGAGTGTGGGATGGGATAAAAGAGTTTAATGAGCATTATGGGTGTGATTTTAAGGAAGACTCTGTTCCTGAGAATTCTTTAGCAAACGATGTCTTGATGTATTTTCTTTCATACGTGAGATGCTTAAAACTCGATAAAAGCGTTTATGTAATAATAGATGATTACGATAGTTATGTAAAGGCAGTTCTAAAGGGTGAGTCAAAGGAATTTCGTACTTTTGTGGGAGATTTGGGAATGGTAAAGGCTTTCTATGCTGTTATAAAATCTTATTATGGGGATGGGGTGGTATCTCGAGTTTTTATCACAGGGACTTGTCCGGTGGCACTAGATGGCTTGAGTGGAGGTTTCAACATAGCCTGGGATTTAACTAACGACCCTAGATTTCATTCGATGATAGGTTTATCGTACGAAGAGGCAAAGAGGCTTGTAGATGGATTGTCAAATGAAAAAAATCTTTACGATGTGATGGTCGATAATTATGGTGGTTATCTATTTACGACGTATAAAGCCGATAGAGTTTTGTATACGGTCGGTGTATTATATTTTTTGAAGAAAATAGAGAAAACTAGGGTTAGTCCAGAAAACTTATGTGATGAGAAAGAATTTGAGAAATATGATACTTTTTGTACTATATTGGCTTTGTTTAGAAAAGATGACTACGAAGATGTAATACAAAAGTTGATGAAAAATGGTAAAATTAGCGAAAGACTTAGTGAAAAAGTTAGTTTATTGGGCGATTATCATAAAGAAGATATCGTAAGTTTGTTATTTTATTTTGGATATTTAACTATCGAAAAAGAAGGTTACGGCTATAGCACTATATTTACCGTACCAAAACGAATGATAAGGAAAATTAAAAAGTGCTCGGGCACTTTCTAGAATCGGCCAACGCCGATTTTTTTGTATACTTCTTTTACTTTGGTTTCGGCTATGACATGGACTTTGGCGTTGGAGTCGTCTAGTACTTTGTCGATGAGGCCGGAGTCTAGGACTTCTTTATATTTGGCTTGGAGTTGGGTTAGGAATTTTTCGACCGAGTCGGCGACGGCTCGTTTGAAGTCTCCGTATCCGGAGTCGGCGAACTTGGCTTCGGCTTCTTCGATGGTCATGCCTTCGAGAGAGGAGTAGATGACCAGGAGGTTCGATATGCCGGGTTTGTTCTCTTTGTCGTAGGCGACTTTGTTGTCGGAATCGGTGACGGCGGACATGATTTTTTTCTTGGCCGATGTGATGTCTTCTAGAAGCATGATGCAGCCTTTTCCGGATTCGTCGGATTTGCTCATCTTCTTAGTAGGGTTTTGAAGGTCGTATATCTTAGCGCCAGATTCCGAAATGATAGGTTCCGGTACTTTGAAGGTATCACCATAACGGTGGTTGAAACGTTCTGCTAGGTTTCTTGCGAGTTCGACGTGTTGTTTTTGGTCTACTCCGACGGGGACGACGTCCGCGTCGTACATGAGAATGTCCGCGGCCATGAGGTCCGGATAGGTGAAGAGTCCTACAGAGATGGCTTCGTTTCCTTTGTTCTTAGATTTTTCTTTGAATTGGGTCATTCTGGACATTTCACCCATGTAACTGTTGCATTCTAAGACCCATCCGAGGTTGGCATGGTACATGTTTTCGGATTGGATGAAGATGGTCGTGTACTTGGGGTCGAGGCCACAAGCGAGGTAGATGCCGACGAGTTCTCTTATGCGCGTTCTTAGGACTTCGGGGTCATTGTAGATAGTGAGAGCGTGCAAGTCCGCGATGAATACGTAGGATTCGTAGTTCTTTTGCATTTCGACGAATTGTCTAATCGCACCTATGTAGTTGCCGAGAGTGAATTCTCCCGTGGGTTTAATGCCCGATAATAATCTTTTCATAAAAATCACCTAGTACAATTTTACTACTGTTTGGGTGAAATAGCAAATAGTGGTCGAATCTACCGGTAAGCGCGGTAGATAAAACGGTAGATAACGGTAGATTAAAAATGAAAAGTACGTTATACTTTATATAGAAATGAGATGACTGTTGTGAAAAATGAATACTTGGAGTTTAAAGAGATGTTCGATAGCAAGAAGATTTTAAAAGAAATATGTGGATTTTTAAATACATCCGGAGGGACTATATTAGTAGGTTATGACGACGATGGAAAGTTGGTGGGAATAGAGGATGCCAAAAAGTGCGAAGAAGCGCTTTCCAATCAACTTGAGAAGTGTATAGAACCGGATTGTCGAGTGTTCGCAAGAAACTATCAAATAGTTACTTATAAGGAATAGCTTTGTGTCTTTTGAAACTAGCATTTCTATAAAGCAAGACTTGACTTTCGATTATGCTCGTGTGCTTTTTAGAAAAGAGGGAATAGATATATCGGATGAGATAGTCCAGAGAAATCTCAAGTTGAGAACCAACAACGATATGTATACGACTTTAGCTTTGATTGTTTCCGACCAGAACCCATTTATTACACGAATAGCGTGTTACAAAGATTACGGGAAAGACCATTTTCTCGATAAGAAGGAATTGACTGGTAGTATTTTTAAAATCTACGATGAGGCTTTGTCTTATCTAAAGCTCATGACTCCGATTTTCGGATTAGTCGAGGAGACGCGAAGAGAAGACAGAAGTGCTTTCCCGGAAATTTGTCTAGGAGAATGTCTGTTAAATTCGTTTATTCATCGTGATTAACTCGGTTATTTCACCGAACATTGTAAATCTGTATGAACAGGATGCCGTGGAAGTCATTTCTTATGGAAGTTTGTTCGGCAATATTACTATCGAGGATGTATTGTCGGGAATAAGTACATCACGTAACCCGCTTTTGCAATCGCTTTTTATCAGACTCAACATGGTGGAGGCTATAGGGTCAGGGTTGAGGCGAATAAAAGATTTCTATGATAGCAGAAATATAAAAGGTTTCGAAATACGAGCTTTGCCATCGTCTTTTATAGTTACTTTGCCAAAGATAGAATTTGAAGAAGCATTTCATTCTGGAGAATTGGATAGTGAAAGTGCCGCACAGGCGCGACTAGCATGATTAAGAATTTGGTTTCTAAAAATATTTTGATACAGATAGGGAAAGGTCCATCGACAGCGTATAAGTATAATAATTTGAATAGGTAAAGTCGGTTCCACCCATAATAATGGTGAAAGGGCCGATGTTTATGAAAAAGTGGATAAGGTTATCAATTTCAGTCATGCTCGTATTCGTGTTGAGTGGTTGTTTTGGAAATTTCACTCCGAGCGAACGCGTCGAAGATATGTTCAATCGTTATATAAAGAACGATGAGGGGATAATGAGCGAGTTGGACGAATATATGGATGCACAAAATTTGACGGATGTACAGAAGGCGCGATATAAGGAAATCATCAAGGATGAGTATGCGACTATCAAGTACAATATAAAGGACGAGAAAATCGACGGCGATGAAGCGAAAATCGAGGTGGCAATCGAGGTAAAAGATTTGTACAAAGCGAGCAAAAAGGCTGGCGACTATTTGGTCGAACACTCTAGCGAGTTTTATACGGACGGGGCATACGATAGGGAAAAGTTCGTCGATTATAAACTCGGTGAAATGGAGAAATACGGAGAAACAGTCAAATATACCGTATATGTCGATTTGATTCAGAAAGATGGACTTTGGACGATAGAACAGTTAGATAATGAAACTTTGGAGAAGATTCACGGGATATACGATTACGAGACTAACGGGGAAAGTTAGTCTTTGAGTAGTGAATATATAGTGGGAAGAGCAAAAAACTTTTTCATTTTTTTGGTGGCCCAGTTATCCCGCAAGTGTCGAATTTTCTTGACAAATTCGAGTCTTATTGATATAATGTGTTCGTTTTTAAAGGGGGAAATGGAAAATGAGGTACTACGCAAGTCTTTTGTCATCTTCGGAATTGGAGATATATGAAATAGGTTCGATAAGTGGGTCGAGAGTAAACGTACATCGGGTTCCTAAACAGGACTTTATCGACGATTTAAGCATGTTAATCGATAGAAAGGCCGTCAAAAGTTTCCAGTTCGATGCTCATAAGCTCCGCATCAAGTGGTTTCGTTATGATAACACTTATCACGAATTTGACGATGAATATGTTTTTAGAAACTACGACGAAGGTTTCTTTGCCCAAATCAAAGAGTTAGAAAGTGCCTTTGATGTTAAACCAGTGGTCAACTTGAATGCGAGCGCGTATGAAAAAGAAAAATACAATAATGCCGCTTATAGACTTTTAAACGAATATATTAAATCGAAGAGAATAAATCCTGGTAGTTACGACTTGGCAAGTTTGGTCGATTATATCAGAGTCAATTTCGATAAGATAGAAAAGCCACCAATTTCATTATCTTTAAAAAATCTGACTTTGAAAGATTGGTTGAGGCTAGTATGTTATGCGGGAACGTTCGCGACTGTGGGAGCTTGTATAACTTTTCCTCTAGCCGGGACTATGATTCCTCATATAGTCGCGACAGTTTTAGCAACTATAGGTGTTAGACGTTTTTTAGATAAAAAGAAGAGTGAGATATGTATTCAATCTTTGGATAAACTTACGGATATAGCCATCAAACGAAACGAGCAAGCAAATCCAGAGAAAGCATTAGACTTAGCGAAAGTTTACGATTGGGTCAATAAGGATATTATATATATAAATGGACATTTTGAGTATGCGACGACAGAGGCACTGGAAGATTTAAGAAATCTTCTTACAAATAAACCAGCGGTAAACGAAAATGTATCGAGAGTTTTCTATGTGAAAGAGTTGATCGATATCGAGAAAAGAATCTTCGATAGAGAAACCAGAACGGGTAAAAAGGACGAGGCTTGTGTATTCAATTGGGATACTTTGGGTGAGAGACTCGAGTACTTGGGATTCGATATCTTGGCTTTCGAGTCCGATTCATTTTGGAGTACGCTTTACGAGACAGTCGTCACATTGAATGAACATCCGTTCTATGGAGATGAATCGGCTTTACTAGATTTGTTCGAAGTGGCAGTCGAATACGCTTTACAAAGAGCGAACTTTGAAAGTTTAGAAGATTTTCAGAAGTCCTTTGCTTTTAAGAGTTTATCTCAAAGAAGAAAGGCAGCAGAAACATTTGCGATTAATAAAATGAATGCGACATATAAGCTTGCGAATCTGACAGAAGTTTTAAATGAATTAGAAAAAACTTTGAGGAAAGATGCGACAATGCAGCCCGATAGGGAAAAGTTAGAAATACCCGAGGCGGGAAGAAGAATCGGCTTCAGCAAACAGGAAGGACAAGTTTCAACGCACAATTAAATGATGACTGGTAAATGTGTTTTATCAGCCATCTTTTCGTTTTATTTGTATTTTTCGGAATAGTGTGTTAGAATACTTGTCAATAAGGAAGGGGACTCATTTATGATAAGTACTAGGGATCAGGAAACTTTGGCTTATCTTTTTCGAGTCGAGAAGTCGATTCTCGATGAGTATAATGGGCTAGAGAATGGCGATTTTTCGAGAGAAAGGCTAGAAACTTTTTTGGATATGGAAGAAACTCTATTAGATGGTATTGAACTCAATAAGGTCAAGTTCGACGAATTGGAGAAACTCTGTTTCGAGCAAATTGGGGTCAATTTGTACTCGGAGTTGCCTTTGGGTATAAGTCCTTTTATGACGGATACGACGTATCCTCATATCAGATTGCTCGCTCGGCTGCGTCGCAAGTATAAGGAAACAGGTTTGGAGTTGGAGAGTATGACCGAGTCATATCTTTTGGATACCGAGATTGGGGTGCTCTATAATGCTCTAGTTTACGACAGTGAGTTGTACGACGGCATGAGCGAAGGTCTTAGGCGTTATGCTTGGAGAATACTCGTCGATTCTCCTTCAATCGAGCGCGATGTCGTTCAAAGGGGTATGCAGCCGCTTAGGGAAGTAGAAGATGTATACGGGTTCGGAGTCGATTTCGTGTCGGTGTGTAAGGTTCGCGAGGCCGGTTGTTTCGGTTTACCTCGTAGGGCGAATGCCGAGAATAGGCGAGTCGAGCGATACGATAGTTTGTCCAAAGAGGCAGCTAAAATGGCTCAAAAGTACATGGACTTGTATAAGAGTGGTCAGACTTCTAAAGATGTCGACTTCATGATGTGTGTTGCGTATTTTAAGGCAATAATTGCGACTCAAAGTAAAGAAAAAAGGCAAAAAATATATAGAGATTTTGACAAGGACAATAAACTCAAGCTGGATGAATGGGGACAGTATTACGATTTCGTCAGTTTTTCTCAAAATGATATCGAAAATGTTCTATCTGCTTTGATAAAAAGAGTCGATTTTGTGAATTATAACAAGGTGAAGTGAGTATACTATTAACGGTGGAGCAAAGTTTTGCAAAAAATTCTTGACTATGTGGCTAGTTTAGTTATATAATTAAGGAGCAATGCCTGATTAGCTCAGTCGGTAGAGCGCACGGCTGTTAACCGTTAGGTCGCAGGTTCGAGTCCCGCATCAGGCGCCAGTAAGTAAGCAAAGAGTGTCAAACGCCACTCTTTTTTCTTTAAATTGTGCCATTGCTTTGTGCCATAACAGGTACATCTTTTTTTGCCTCAATACTGTCTTGTAGTTTTGTAAATTTTCCAATGCATTCTTCTTGTTTTTCCCATAATAAAATTTCTTTCTAATTTGCTTGAAAGGAATTCTAATCTATGCTAAGAAAAAGTTCTTTCATTAGCATGATTTGCTTTTTTCTATAGAACATTAAGTCGCAATTCTTACTTGTTCTAGCAGGAAAGAGAATTTTTAATTATTTTCCCATTCCTTTATTATATTGAACAATCTTTCATTTTTATATATTCTTTCACGGCCTATTTTTTCTGTTGTCAGAATTCCAATATCTACTAAATTATCTAAATATTTTTGAGCAGTTCTATCAGATATATCAAGTTGTTTTTGAATATATGATTGTTTTGTACAAAAGTCATAGAAAAGTGCTTCTAGTAACTCTTTAGAATATATTTTTGTATTATTCCTAATTTCTTGTTTTACATTATACATTTCTTCAGTTATTCTGTTAATCATTTTAATAGTGTCATTTGATGTTTCTTCAATACCTTTTAACATATATATGACCCAATCTTCATAATTACCTGTTTTTCTTGTTTGTTGAAATAACCTGTAATACTCCGTTTTGTTTTTAATGATATATTTACTTAAATATAAAATAGGTGTATCTAATAATTTTTCATATGTTA
>CAYYLF010000045.1:0-13118 GCA_964472425.1 uncultured Muribaculaceae bacterium
CGACGTTGTCTTTAATTATTAACACTCAGGTTACTTAGCAAGTATCAGCAGACGGAGATGCCGACTATCTAAACCGTTGCCTCGAATTCTACCAAAAAACGGGAGTCATGGCTATAGGCAAGAACATCAAAGAATCGGAACTTCCGAAATGCATCGACAAATACCTTCGCGAAATTAAGCCGGATATAGTAATAATCACGGGACACGACGCCTACTACAAGAAGAAGGGCGACGAACACGACCCCAAGAACTACCAAAACTCGATGAACTTCATCAAAAGTGTCATGAACGCCCGCAACTACGAAGCGAGTCACGAACGGCTCATCATAATTGCAGGCGCCTGCCAATCGAACTACGAAGAACTCATCAAGGCCGGAGCCAACTACGCTTCCAGCCCGCGACGTGTGAACATTCACGCTTTGGACCCGGCCATAATAGCCGTGACAGTGGCCCTAACCAAACGAAGCGACGAAATAAACTTGATAGAACTACTGAGCCGAACCAAATACGGCCAAGAAGGAATGGGGGGAATAATGGGAAACGGCGTCATGTACGTCGGTTATCCTAGACAATGAATCCAAAAATAATAAGAGAAAAACTCTTGCCGCACAAAGGAGAACGAGTACTCGTCAAAATAAGTGGTATGCGCGGTAAGACCGATAAATTTATCGGAACGATAAAAGAATTCTACCCGCACATCTTCACGATAGAGGTAGATAACTCCATTCGCAGTTTCAATTATGCCGAAATCGAGGGTGGAGAAGTAGTGCTTACGTTTATTTAACTTGCATTTTTTCATCATATGATATAAAATTAAATTAGTTTGAAGACTTAGAAAGAGAGTGAATTATGAAGATAACAAAAGTATCTGTGCGAAAAGTCGAAAATGGAAATCCAAAAATGAAAGGGTCAGCATACGTCGAACTCGATAACTGCTTTGCCATCGAGCATATCAGAATTATCGAAAGAGCAGACGGTTCGCTTTTTGCCGCGATGCCTAGCAAGAAAGGTCAAGATGGACAATATCACGACTCTTGCCATCCTGTAAACGAGGAGACTAGAGCGATGTTCAATGACGCTATTGTCGAAGAATACAATAGAATAAAAGACCTTCCGGTAGAGGATATAGAAGACTAATCCTCTACTTTTTTTCATATACTTAACTAGGTGATATTATGGATAGAATAGTTGAAACAGGAGGAGTAAATCACATAGTAAGTCTAAATGAAAGGAAAAGCATAGTCATCACGGGCGTCAAAAAGATAGAATCTTTCGACAACGAAGAATTTCTTCTCGACACCAATTTGGGAGTCATGCTCATCAAAGGAGAAGGCTTAGAGATGATTAAACTCGACACTCTCGAAGGAAACGTTTCGATTAAAGGACACATCGATGGTCTCAACTACTTAGAAGACGGCAACCACAACAAAGAATCGAACATCTTTAGCAAACTGTTCAAATGAGAATAGAAACTCAATTAGTCTCGTTTCTATCGTTCTTCATTTTCGGGTTCGCTCTCAGTTTTATAAACTTCACTTTTCTACAAAAAAAGAGAATGCTCGTCTACCCGCTCTTTGCCATCCTGACTCTCATCTTCATGTTCGCACTTTACCACATAAACGGAGGTAGAATCCATCCGTACTTCATAGCCATGTTCCTCTTCGGCATCCTAGTTAGTAAAGTTACCGTAAAGTACCTCAAAAAAAGGTTGAACCTGTTGAAAGCCAAATATAAAAAATGATATAATGCAAACGAGGTAGAACATGAAAAGGACAAAAAAAGAAAAACTCAGACTAAAAATTTATTTGCTTACCATCGTAGCCTTGATATCTTTTTTTGGCTATAAGATGTATTACTACTGGCCAAAGATATTCTCGAACTATCAAGAAAAAAAAATGCTCGAAGATAAATACACAAATCTTCTCGAAGAAGAAGAAACCCTATCTTCGAACATCGTAAAGCTTCAAGACCCCGATTATATTGCGAGGTTTGCTAGAGAAAAATATCTTTACTCCAAAAGTGGAGAGATAATAATAAGGATAAACGAATAAACTTCTCGTCTATTAGAGAAGTTTTTTGATACAAAAAAATCGTTTTACCAAATTGTAATTTTTGCCGCTTTTCCTTTTAATACAGGGGTTTGACAAAGATTAGTAAGTATGTTAAAGTAGATAACTAGGACGCGTATTCTATGTCTTGCTTTCTCTATCAATTCATAACGAATTCATCTTTCAGGGGGGATGAATATCATCCATGTTCTTACAGACAAATTGAAGGAGTGGATATCTATGAGAATAGAAGTAAACCTCGATAAAGTACTGCAAATACTGATTGTAATTGCCTACATCATTACGAGACTCACCAAGTGAAGCCACAAACCTCAACTTAGAGAACCAAAAAGCATGACTAGAACCCCTAAGGGGAACTCGGTCATGCAATTCTAAACACTAGAGAAGCACGACTAGAACCTAATCGCGTCCTCACAATAAGATTATAAACTGCTTGCTCATAAATATCAAGCATTTTTTTGTTGAATACTAAAACATTGAAAAGCCAATTTCGCAATTCATTTTTTCTCGATTGTTATTTTTATTCCATGTACTTTACATACCATTTTCAAAGTATCGGCGTAATACCTTCTACGACCAGACTCATAATCTTGAATAGTACGTTCACTTTTGCCGATACTATCTCCAAACTGCTTCTGTGTCAACCCTGTCCATTCGCGTATAAAACGAATCACTTCTTTAGGTTCGTACTCGTCGAACATCACCTTCATATACATACATCCTCCCACGATAGTCATTGACAAGTATATCAATTAGCGTGTATAATTAGGATAATAACCACGCTAATTGTGTGGGGTAGAAAGAGGGATATTCCATGAGAAAAAACGTATTCATAGGAGGTTTGATGATTGGATGTATTCTTTTAGGAGGTATAATAAACGAAAGCAAACATCAAATAAAGACTATTAGCCCACACAGTAGTAGCATGATAGCGATGTACATACAAGATGAGAATGGAAATTATCAGTTGAGCGACGCTCAGGAATTTCCGAAAGATGGATATATACTAAATACCGAGAAGAGCAGTTGTAAGAATGGCGGAGTAATAAGTCAGAATGCCAACACTAAGGCTTTGAGTTTGAAAGTAAAAACCAGTGATGAATGTACACTGTACTTTGATACGATAAAAGGACCTACTGTTGGAGAATCAGCAAAGACTATCCTCGCAAAAGCAAATGATGCAAGTATAACAAATTATAACTCTGGTAACAAACACGAAATGTTCGTCTTTGACCATAATACAATTACTACTGATAATAACGGAAATACTTATACTGCTTCTCAAGTTATAACTTGGACAGAAGAAGAAAGAAGAGATTATAGATACATAGGGAACGAACCTTATAATTATATAACATTTAACGATGAGACTTGGAGAATAATCGGAATTTTCACAATCGAAACTGAATCTGGCGAAAAAGAAACTCTACTAAAAATAATAAGAAATCAATCTATAGGAAACATAGCCTGGGATTCGAATACTGTATACTCAAATGAATGGTTAACTGCAACACTGCAAATACTATTAAATGAGGACTACTATAATCAAACCGGAAATTACACAAGCAATGGATTAAACCTAACTGCACGAAACCAAATAGCAAAAGTAAAATGGTACTTAGGAAGTTTAAGCACGCCTGCAGGATTAGAAGGACCAAACTATTATGTATTTGAGAGAGGAACAGAAACATGTACAACAAGAGGAACATGTAATGGACAAACTCATTCAATAAGTATAATGCAAAATGTAGGCTTAATGTATCCAAGTGATTACATATTTACATATGCATATGGAGCAGACGAAAAGTGTTATACGGATGGATATCACTGCGGTGCGAATAATAACGGAAGCTCACCCAAAGCAGGCTGGTTATTTAACAATGCTACACAATGGACTATATCTCCTCGATCAAGTAATGAAACTAACGCATTTAGTATCTACACATATGGTATGAACAGTGCCGACGTATATTATGGCAAAGATAATGGGGTTCGTCCTTGCGTCTATCTCAATTCCTCAGTCAAAATCACGGGGGGAGATGGTTCCCAAGGAAACCCATATACAATAGAATAACTACCCAATCAAAAAAACTTTTCTACACGGTCGTAGAAGAGTCTTTTTTGATGATTATATTCCTATTCACAATCTCACTATCCACAGAGTCAACGCTCGCACTCGTATAATAATACACGAATCCATCCTTGAAATAATCCTCACTCATAAACTCCAATGAATCGGCTAGGGTAGACACCCCATACTTCTTGTACTCTTCGAGATTAACCCCATCGAACACCTTGTAATCGTTCGATATGACCGTCTCGAAAGAACTGTCCTTGTTCCAAGTCTTGACCGTCTCTACAATAGTATCTCTTATCCGCTTCTTCGATCCGCTCTCACTTCCAAGAATTTTGACCGCACCCTCGAAGCCACACACGACCAAAGTCATAAATGATGACCCCTTCTTCAAAAGAGAATCTATTCTCTCCATGCTATCTAGCCTCGTAATCGCGCCGAATCGCCAATGAATCGGACTCTTGTCGCTGTATATACCTTGCAAATTGTGATTTCGGCACAACAAACCTTCGTAACAATAAGCCAAGTTTTCCTGCAAACTCTCGAAAAAATCCTTTCCGTTCTCCACAGCTTCCAAGGCTATTCTCGCCAAGTTGATTGCAATAGAACCCTGATTGAACTTCTCAATCTCGCCCTTAAACGAGTCGAACCTCTTCTCGTTCATCATGGCAAATTCGCACTCCGAAGAAAACAATTCCTTCGCAATATAGCCGTACTTGCGAGCCAGCTCCTCATCCTCCACGGATACGTACACGACCTTGGGATAATGCCTTACGAGCATCGAACCGTTCCCGTCCTGTATGCCACGAGCCTTCTGCAAGATGAACTCGTACACGAGGCGCTCCTCTTCCTTGGTCTTTATGTCGCGCACATCGATTAAAAAATTGACTTTCGGCACGGTCCCGCTGCCTATCGTTATGGTATTGATTTGATACATTATAGTCTGTATTCCACTCGTCACCTCGAGAAAAGACTGAGTATGCGACATAGCCCTAATCTGCTCATCGGACAAACTATCTCTCATCAAGGTCGTATAAGTCCCGTAATTCTTCTCGAAAGTCATATAGTAATACGGAAAAATCTCCTTGAAATCGATATAGATATCCCCCGTCTGAGAAGACGCCACGGACGCGACTATTTCCACCAAAATGTTGCATGCCGACTGAAAACTCTTCGGCGACTCGATTTTTATGTTGTTGATAACTGTACCATTTTTCCACATCTCGCCCAAATTGATGAGCGAACTTTCGATGATGGGCTCCGTAAAATACTCGACATTACAAAACTTGATTCGTTCATCCTTATGAGCATTAACCACGTTCGGTGGCAACAACAACCTATATGCCAAATCCTTGCTGACTTCCCCCGCCATGACATCCCTCTGCCTGTTCGCATCCAAATAGTTGCTGCCTGTCACATCGCCGTTCTTCAAAATTGACAAAATCGACGCATCGATAGAATTGGACTGTCGTATGATGGACCTCTTGTACCTATATATGATATACACCTTTGCCAAGTGGAACTTCTTCTTCTCCATGAGTTTCACCTCGATGATATCCTGAATATCCTCGACGAGCATCCTCTTCTTCCCCAAAGATTCTATGTACGATATTATTCCTTCGATATCGCGCGCCGAAATTCTCTCCGCCTCAGCCACCTCGTTGTTCGCCTTGCCGATGGCCACCCTTATTTTATCCGCGTCGTACTCGACCGTGCGACCGTCTCTTTTTACTATCTTCATACAACATATCACCACCATCATGATACCACACAATCTCGAGATTTTAAACCTCAAAAAATATTGCAAATGCAACAAACCTATCTTATAATTTAAGAAAGAGGTGCCCCATGAAAGAAACCGAACTATTCAAAAACGTCCCAGCCGAGGACATCGACAATCTCATCAAAAGCCTAAACGGACGCCACATATCTTTCGCCAAAGATATGACCATTCTCTCGAACCTGAACAATGCAAACGAAGTCGGCATAATCATCTCGGGCAAAGCTTCCCTCATCCGGATAGACTACAACGGAAACAGAACCATCGTCTCGCAAATCAAAGAAAACGACCTCTTCGGCGGCTGCTTCTCCGATTACATGAACGAAGAAATGTCCGTAATCGCGGACGAACCGACCAAAGTTCTGTTCGTCGAATACGACCGTCTTCTCGGCCTAAGTGGCAAGACCAACGCCTACCACGTCCTCATCGTCGAAAACATGCTCGAGATACTCATGAAAAAGATAAACTCCTACAACCGCCGCATCGAAATTTTAAACAAACGCTCCATTCGCGACAAACTACTAGAATTCTTCCACATCCTCGCTAGCGAACAAGCATCTCAAACGATAAAACTTCCGTTCAACTACACGGTCCTCGCCGATTACTTGGCCGTCGACCGCTCGGCCATGATGCGCGAGCTCAAAAATCTCAAAGACGAGCAAATCATAAAAGCCGAAAATCGAAGAATAACGCTAATATATAGATGAATTTATGAAACTGCTGTGCTATAATAACGAAAAAGGAAGAAGGACGAAATAATGGAAAAAATCATCGAATTCAAAAACACCAATTTTGCCTACGACAACACGAACGCCTTCAACGACTTCGGAATGGAAATCATGGCTGGAGACATAGTCACCTTGATTGGACCATCGGGCTCTGGGAAGACTACCCTTTTGAAAATGCTCGTCCACAAACTACCGAACGACACGGTATATTATAAGGAAAAGAAAATAGACACCTACCCTACCCGCGAACTGCAAAGCCAGATAGTCGTCGTTTTCGACACCCCCATTACCTTGCCTCCTCTCGCCGAACTCAAAAAATACATCACCAAACTCGGACTAACCGCAAACGAGATTGACTCTCGCATCGACGAATTCGTAAAAACCTTCGCGCTCGATTCCTTCATCAACAAACCCATCCATCAACTTTCCTCCGAAGAAACTTACATGATTAAAATCCTTCGCTACTTGATAATCAAACCCGAATTTTTAGCCATCGACACCATCCTACCGTGCGTCGGCCAAGAAAACGCCAAGAAAATCTTCGAATACATCAAAAAGCACAAGATTACCCTTCTGAATGTCACGAACGACTTAGACGAAGCCCTCTATGGTAACAAACTCTTCGTCCTCGAAAACTTCGTACTCATTCTCGAAGGAAGCACTCTATCCGTCCTCAAAACCGATACCCTCTTGAAGAGACTCGGTTTCCGACTACCTTTGGTCGTCGACCTTTCGATAGAACTCATCCACTACGATGTCCTAAAAAAAATCTACACTGACAATGAAAAGCTGGTGAACGCCTTATGGAAATAAAGTACACGAATTTTGCCCTCGACCCCAAAGTATACGGCAAAAACGAGATAACTGCCGTTCTCGACCAGACGGGAACGTACCTTCGTGACAACATCTACGACATCAGACTCTTAGCTCCTAAGACTCGTCTTCCGGTCGGTATGTACTTGCGTCTCGGAACAAACGTCAAAACTCGCAAACTGATATTCGACATGCTAAGCGAACTCGAAATACCGGAGTCTCTCCAAAAAAGGCGCCTCGACCATCTCTCGACGAGCGAGCTTGGTCGCATACTCATCATCAAGGCCTGCGCCTCGCAAGCTAAAAACATCATCCTCGAACGGCTCGACGCCTATCTCAACCACAAAGACTTCGAACAAGTTCTAAAGACTCTCAAAAACCATCTTTCATTTGCCAACAAAAACGTCATCATCACAGTCACTCGTCCCGAAAACCTCATTCACTTCGTCGACCGATTCGTCGTCGTAAACGAAGAAGGACGCATCAGTTACAACGGACCGGACTTCTCGAGACTGAAAGTGGAAACCGACATCAAAGTTTTTACCAAACTCGCGAATGAACATGGGGCCAGTCTGCGTGAATACAAAGAACCGGCGGACCTTCTCAAGGCCATCTATCGAAGTGTGAAGCGATGACTAAATATCTGATAACTATATCTTACGATGGCTCCAAATATCGCGGCCTTCAAAAACTCAAAGGCGAACATACCATTCAAGGCGAGCTCGAAGACATCCTATCTAAGATGAACGAATCGCCCGTAAAAGTTGTCTCCTCTGGCCGAACTGACCGCGGAGTCCATGCTCTCGAACAAGTCTGCACCTTCGACCTCTCGAAGCCGACCACGCCGTATAGACTTCGTTACTACATAGACCGCGAAACGTCGCCGTATCTCCATGTCAAAACTTGCCGCGTAGTCGAAGACGAAAACTTTCACGCCCGCTTCTCGGTCAAAAAAAAGACCTACAAATATCTCATCAACACGGGACCTTACGACCCCATTCGCGCCGACTACGTCTACAACTACAATAAACCCCTAGATGTCGAATCGATGCAAACGGCCTCGCGTCTTTTCCTAGGACCACACAACTTTCGAGCCTTCGTCGTCGGCAAACACGAGAACTGTAACTCCATTCTCGACGACATATCTATAAGGAAAGATGAAGACCTCGTCGAAATCCGCATCACGGGCAAAGCCTTCTACACCTACATGGTTCGTTACATAGTCGCCGGTCTCATTCTAGTGGGAGAAGGCACCATACCGTCGCATCAGATAGAAACCATGCTCGCGACCGGATGCAAGACACTCGAATTTGCACCGGCCCCACCGGGAGGACTCTACCTCGAAAAAATCGAATACTAAAAACTCGAAAATGACTATTTTTTCGAATATTTTTTCTTTTTAAATATCTACTACAACCACGACGAAACATTTTGCCAATTTTTCCCCACTAATATATTGACAATTCATATTCGCAATGATACTATAACACTAGAAAGGAGAATAGTTTTCGAAAGAAAGAAGGATGATATTATGGAAAAGATGAAAAACACGCTACTGACACTAGCAATGTTGGGTGCCGTTCTCACTCCAGGCATGGTAGTAAATGCCGAAGTCGAAGGAACAGACCCAACCACACCGCCAACTACTGACGTAGGCCAAACGGTAACTGCTCCGGCCCTCGAGACACTCAAGGTAAACGGGGTAGCAGTCGACCTAAGCAAATGTACGACAGACGATTCTGGAGACAAGCTTTGCACGGCAACAGCTCCAAACACTGTTAAGAAAGTTACGATTGAAGCTACTGCCGATGCCAACTCAAAACTTCTCGATTCATCACAAATCGGAGAACAAGACTTCACTGCCATCTCTTCAGTCGGATATACGCTTACTGTACAAGATAAGCAAGATGAAACTAAGACGACTTCTTACCGTCTCACAGTCGAAAGACAAAGTGCAAGCGCAACGTTTGAGCACATCACGGTGACTGCCGACGGTACTGTAATCGCGCCTAAAGAAGGAACAACTCCGACTTACGACGAAGAAACCGATACTTATACGTTCACTTATGTGCTTCCTTACGAAAAAGGCCAAGCTCACATCGAAGCAGTCGCCGATGAAGGATTCACTGTCGAAGAATATAAAGAAGACGTCGACGTATACCCAGGTGGATCAATCTCTATCCTTGTAACCGCTACAGGCGAATATGCCGATTCGACTATGTATATGCTCGTTTTCCAAAGAGAAGAAAATCCGATGATTGCTGAAATCGAAGCAGCCCTCGTCGAAAAATACGGCGAAAGCGTAGAACTCGACTACTTAAACGACGGAGAAAATGCAAGCTTCTCATATTATGAGACACTATCCGATGGATCAGTTATCATGAGAGATGTCTATGTTGTTCTAACTGAAGATTCTACAGTAACCGACATAATGACCAAACTCGAAACTGCAATTGCCGAAAAACCTGAAGAAGTATTCGTCGCGCCAGTAGATAACAAAATCACCCAAGAAGTTTTAAGCAACATCAAAGCAAACGGATCTACGGCCTATATTTTAGGAAACGACGACGAAACAGTTATTTGGACGGTCGACGGTAAAAAAGTACAAGCCGGCGATAAAGGATTCGACGTAAGAGTAGCAATTGGCGACGAAGTAAATGCCGAGACCGCTAAGAAAATCAATGCCCTTTTAGGCAAAAACGACCACGGACTCATCATCGACTTCGCTCATGACGGCGCCCTTCCAAAAGGAACTCAAGTTTCTATATACGTTGGAGACCAAGACCTTGCAGACCAAAAATACAACCTCTACTACTTCAATGAAAAGACTGGACTTCTAGAACTCGTCATCAAAGACGTCAAAACGGAAGCTTATGAAGGAAAAGTAGAATATGCTATTTTCTCATTGGAACACTGCAGTAGTTACATTCTCTTGCCAGCTAAGAACAACGCCAAAACTGGTATGCTCGACGTCGCACTTTACAGTGCAATCGCCGCTGTATCGCTAGTCGGATTCGTTCTAGTTGCTAAGAAACGTGACTAATCGTAAAACTAAGATTACTAAAAACACATAGTAATCTTTTCTTTTTGCCTACGAAGTGTTATCATATATTATATGAACGAGGGATGACTATGAAAAACGACAAAAAAAGACAAATACCCAAAACCGCAAACGCCAAAAGACACAACTTGACACCGATAAGAATCGTCAAAATCGTCTTTCTAACCGCGCTACTCTTGATCTTTTTATTCACGACCAAGAGACTTCTTACGAACAGAATGGCTCTAGTCCAAAACGAAAAAGAAAACGAAGAACTCATCAAAGAAGTCATAACACCTATCGAAAACCCGATTGACGACGAATCCAATCCGAATGGAAGTCCGAGCAAAGGAAACATCAACCCGACTGCTCTCACCATCGACTTCCCCAAACTGAAATCGATAAATGCCGACACCAAAGGTTGGATAATCTTCAATAGAAACTACGTGAACAACCCCATCGTCAAAACCTCCAACAACGAATATTATTTGAATCACAGTTTCTACCGAGGCGTAAATGAGGCGGGTTCCATCTTCATGGACTATCGAAACGGAGGCTTCGAAGACCGAAACGTCGTCATATATGGCCACGCGACCATCGACAGAAGCATGTTCGGCTCTCTGACTGATGTCTTTAGTGGCGGCTTCTTCAACACCTCCGGCGCGGACATCATCTACATCTACGACGAATCGCATCGTCTCCTCAAATATCAAATCTTCAGTTACTATACCATCGAAGCCGAAGAATACTACATAACTACGTACTTCCCGAACGACACAGTCTATGCGAACTTCCTGAGCACCATCTCTAGTCGCAGTTTCGGCAACCGTGGCATAACAGTCACGACCGCGGACAAAATCTTGACCCTCTCGACTTGTGCCGGAAGTGCAGGCACCACTCGTCGAAGAGTCATACATGCGAAAAGAATACAATAAATAGTTCCAAAAAAGCACAAACTATCAATTTTTAGGCAAAAGTTGACTCGAGCCTGTTGACTTTTGTCTTTATTTTACTTATAATCTTAATCGGTACATTTTATTTGACCGGACTATTGCGGATGTGGGAAGTCGGCAACAGAAAAGTCGGACGAAAGGAAAAAAATCATGGACACATTTATGCAAAAAAAAGAAAACATCGAACGTAAATGGTATCTAATCGACGCTGAAGGAGAGACTTTAGGACGTCTCGCCACTAAGGCCGCAACGATACTGAGAGGTAAACACAAAGTTACGTACACTCCACACGTAGACACTGGAGACTATGTGATAGTCATCAATGCTTCTAAAATTGCTTTAACGGGTAAAAAACTAGAAGACAAAATGTATTACAATCACAGTGGTTTCCCAGGAGGACTTCGTGAGAGAACTGCCCAAGAAATGGTAGAAAAATATCCAGAAGAAATGGTAGAAAGAGCTATCAAAGGTATGCTTCCACATGGAAGACTCGGCCGCCAGATGGGCAAGAAATTGTTCGTCTATGCCGGAAGTGAGCACGAACAAGCCGCTCAAAAGCCTGAGAAGATAAGCGTAAAGTAGGAGGATACTTATGGACAAGAAAGTTATAACAGCGACAGGACGCAGAAAAAGATCCACTGCTCAAGTGAGAATGACTCCTGGTTCAGGAAAGATTACAATCAATGGAGTAGATGTAAACGAATATATGCCATTTTCAACTCTAGTCATGGATTTAAAGCAACCACTAGTTTTGACTAACAACGAATCGGCTTTCGACATCGACGTCACAGTCAAAGGCGGAGGTTTCTCTGGCCAAACTGGAGCGATTAGACTAGGCATCACTAGATGCTTGCTCGCCTATGACGCGAACACCGACCAAACTAGGGAAGACTCATACCGCAAAATCTTGAAGACAGAAGGATTTACTACTAGAGATGCCCGCATTAAAGAACGTAAAAAACCGGGTCTCAAGAAAGCACGTAGAGCACCTCAATTCTCAAAACGTTAAAATGTTTCTATTACTCGTCATCTATTGGCGAGTTTTCTTTTTGCGAAGAAAAAAAATCGACCGATTAAGCCGATTACAAATTACAATTACTTAGTTTTTTCAAAAATGGAATTGGCTGACACGCTGAGCTCGACTAAATCTACACCATTTGTCCCGCCACCGCAATATTCGTTTATGCCGCGTATAGAACCAGTAAAATGGACTTTATCGCCTTTATCTAGTCCTGAAACAAAATCTATAAACTCTCCTTTGCTTTCGTGATATGCCACTACGAAGTTGTTTTTAAACTTGAGACAAGTGACTTCTCCCTGTTTAAAAACTGAATCGTATACTTCGGTAAGTTCTATTTTCGCTTTCAGATATACGAGATTGAATTTTGTTTCATTTTCACCGTACAATTTGATCAATTCCTTTGCCGTCATTTCGGCCTCGCCGCCATCGTTCGCCGTAACTGTAGCTTTGCTATTATTTCCACATCCGGTCGCACAAAATATGCACGCTCCGCAGATAATTCCTATCAAAATCTTTCGCATTTCCATCCTCCATCGACAAAATTATAGCATTGTTTATGTCTTTACACAACCAGATTTCATCTCCAGGTGACTTCTCAAAGTAAATGCCCGCGTCTATCCCAGTGTTTATCTGTCCCAAG
>CAYYLF010000046.1:0-12558 GCA_964472425.1 uncultured Muribaculaceae bacterium
ACATAATCCATTTCTGAATCAGTGCTCAAGGCCTTCCTTCTGTGAACGTTCTCACTCTATAGACGATAACTAATCATCTACACAGTGAGAACCTCAAGAATATAGAGGCCCTAAGTCCTGTGCGTCTACCTATTCCGCCACATGGGCAAGGCACTGTCTTAATTCATAAGACTCTTCGAGTATATAATATTTTATGCTATTTTGCAAGACTTTTTACAAAAATGTCAAACAAAAATTAAAAATTGACCTACTTGAGGCCAATTTTTTTGACATTCTCATCTCCCGCTTGAACGAAATACCCTTTCTCCCTTTCGACGAGTTCGCAAAGTTCAGGAAAGACAACACCGAGCACTTCAGTACCATCTAACAACTCGGGATGAACTCGCAAATAAACGTTGTCGGACATATTCTTGATAGTCACGACGTTTCCTATCTTGATACCATGTGGAGTACTTTCCACGTACACGAACTCGCGGCCCAAACTGTCGCGGTCGTTCTTATCTAAATCTCCGTAAATTCCATCCAAAGGTAACAAAGTCACGATTCTGCCGACCGGACTAGGTTTCTTAAACTCGCCTAAAACCTCTTGTATCTGCAGATTTCTTATATAATAACGATACTTATCTTTGAGTATATCCGTCGCCTGACTTACATTGAACATCAAAGGTCCAGTATTTTTCCCCCGGACTCCTGCGCTCAACTTGACGACTCCCGGTTCGATTAGTTCGTACATATCGTAACTGCATACATCGTCCAAATTTCCGAGACCGGATTTCTTTATTTCATCCACGTATATGACTTCCCAATCTCTTACGGCAGCTTGCTTTTTAATCTCTTTTTCCATAATCTATCTCTCCTTTTGTTCCACTATGATAACACACAGAACCCCTTTTGAAAAACAAAACCGTCCTCATTTTACAAGGTCACTGTAAAGTTCTCCAAAAACGCCAAAACTTCTTGCAAATATTCGAATAATATGTATGTGGTTCATACAAACTTCACAAATGTGCTATAATATCATTGTATTAGGGAAGAAGTGATTTTATGAAAATACTTATCGTCGACGACGAAGAACTTATAAGGACGGTCATCAGAGAATATGCCGAACTCGAAGGCTACGAAGTAGACGAAGCCGCGGATGGACTAGAAGCCATCGCGAAATGCAAGGAAGGACTCTTCGACCTCATCATCATGGACATCATGATGCCCAAATTAGACGGCTACCAAGCGGTCAAAGAAATTCAAAAAGACGCGAATATTCCCATCCTCATGCTCAGTGCTCGCGGCGAAGAATACGACAAACTCCTAGGCTTCGACCTCGGAATAGACGACTATGTCCAAAAACCGTTCAGCCCCAAAGAACTCATGGCCAGAGTAAAAGCAATCCTCAAAAGAGTCAACAAAATCACTAAAAAATACACCATCGGTGACCTCGTAATCGACGACGGAGCTCGCGAAGTATACATAGATGGCGAAAAGGCCATACTCACTCTCAAAGAATACGAACTCCTCAAGTACCTCGTCGAAAACGAAAACATCGCCGTTTCGCGCGAGCAACTTCTCACGAACATCTGGGGATACGATTTCTACGGAGACGATCGCACGGTCGACACCCACATCAAGACACTTCGAAGCAAGATTGGCAAATACAAAGACAACATAGTCACGTTAAGAGGGGTAGGTTATAAATTTGAATACAAAGAATAAAAAGTACTCGATTAGCTTAAAGACTACTATCACCATAACTATATTCGGCATCTTCATCCTTCTGCTTCTGTATCTCTTTCAAAATCTCTATCTGAACTACTACTACGAAATATACAAGATAGACGAAGTCGAAAAAATTGCCAAAAGACTCACCGAAGAAATGGAAGATATAGGGCCTTTTTTCGAGAAAGTCAGTAATGAATCCGACATCTGTATCGAATACATCACCCCCTCATCCCCAGTTCCTATTCTATATAATAAAGACATGAAAGGTTGCCTCTTCAAAAATCCGTCGAACAAGACGGCCACTTTGATGGACCGCATGTACACTGGCGAAGAAAACGAAATGTTCTACAAGATTACGAACCCTCTATACAACACCAAAAGTTTCCTCTACGGCATGCGTATGGGCAACTCCTACATATTTATAAACAGCCAACTGGAATCTTTAGACGCGACCAACAAAGTTTTAAAACAGCAAGTCATCTATTTGCTCATAATCGTCATAATCCTTTCCATCGTCATCGGAGCCTTCGTCTCACGCTCCATCACCAAGCCCATTTTCAACATCACGAAGAAAGCTCGCAAGATGGGGCAGGGCGACCTCTCCGTCAAATTTGAACGCTCGGACATAGCCGAAATCGACGAACTGTCGGAAACCCTCAACTATGCCATGAACGAAATGATAAAGACCGACGACTATCGACGAGACCTCATGGCCAACGTCGGCCACGACCTCAAAACTCCGCTTACCCTCATCAAATCGTACGCCGAAATGGTTCGCGACATCACCTACAAAGACGACACCAAGCGAACCGAGCACCTAAACGTCATCATCAACGAATCGGACCGCTTAAATGCTCTCGTAAACGACATCATATCCCTCTCCAAACTCGAAGCGGGCGCGGACAAACTGAACATCGAAACATACGACATAGTCGCCGAGATAAAGAGCATCATCCAAAAATTCGAAATACTCGAGCTCACCGAAAACTACAACTTTATATATAGCGGTCCGGAATCGGCACTCATCAAAGCAGACAAAAACAAAATCGACCAGGTCATCTACAATCTCATAAACAATGCCGTCAACTACACCGGCGACGACCAATGTGTCTACATAAACGTCACCAAAGTCAAAGCTGGCTTCCAAGTAGAGATAATCGACACGGGCAAAGGAATCGACGAAGAGACCATCAAACACGTATGGAACCGCTACTATAAAACCGAGAAAAAACACAAACGCAACAAAGTCGGGACCGGTCTAGGTCTTTCCATAGTCCGCGAAATCCTCGAAGCTCACAACTTTACATATGGTGTAAAGAGCAGTATAGGTAAAGGAACGAACTTCTACTTTACGATAAAAAAATAAACTAAAAGACGACTAAATTCATCAAAAAGTGTACAAGTTAAAAAATATTTAAAATAAAGGTTGCATTTTTAATTCATATTTGCTAAACTTGTTATAGTAAAGGAGGATTAAAACATGGAAAGAGAAAAAGGAGACGGCAATACTATACTTTTGACAGTTATAGGTGTAGCCACATTGTTAGTTGCGTTAGTAGGTGCAACATTCGCGTACTTCTCTACACAAGTAAACAATGAGTCTAACCAAAGTCTTAGTATTACCACAGCAGCTCCAGCCGGGCTTCAATACGTAGGTCAAAAGTTCGAAATGACGAATATTCTTCCAGGTTCAGAAAATACTGATGAACAAGGAACATTTACGGTAGAGAACCCAGGAACTATCGCTCAAACTTACGATCTTACATTGAAAGTTGACGAAGATACTCTCGTTACTACAGACGGCGCTAAACAATTGCTTCTCTCTATCACATCTACTAATGCGACAGTCGCAAAAGTTGGTACTGAAACGAACGTAGAAACGATTAGTAATGGTCTTCAATGGGATATGACCGATGGTGCAGAAGTTATGGCTAGCCCTAACTTCCAATTCGTCAAGACTCAAAGAATTGAAGGCGGACAAACACAAACTTATCTATTGAAATTGAATTTCGTCAATCTTGATACTGCTCAAGATACAAACCAAGGTAAGTCATTCAGAGCGCACGTTGATCTTTCTAACGCAGTAAGCGTTAAATAGTAGAAACATAAACTAGAAGCCGATACTTGCTTCTTTTTTATTGGTGTGATATAATAGGACTCACTCAAAGGGGGAATATTTTATGGCAAAGATGTGTGGATACTGTGTATATATGGACACGTGCGACATCAAAGAAGGGAAAAACTGGTGCGAAAAGACGGACCAATACTTGTTCGCAGACTCGACCGACGCCGAAAACTGTCGTCGATACTGTGAAAGATGGAGAATGGATATGCACAAAGGAGACGAAGCCATCGCGGCTGCCAAAAGGTATAAAGAAGCTAGCACTCCTTATACGCCAGTCGGTTGCTATATCACGACCGCCGTCGTAAACATTTTGGGACTAAAAGACGATTGTCCGTTACTTCAAACCTTGCGCTTCTTGCGCGGATACTATCTCCAAGAAGACCCTCAATACAGGGACCTCTTGGAAACGTACGACGTGTATGGACCAGCCATCGCCGAAGCCATCGTACACGATGAACAAGCACACAAAATGGCCGAACGTCTATACGTCTACTTGGCAAAAGCCCAAAAACTTGCAGCTCGCGGACACATCGAAAGTGCCATTGCACTTTACGAAGACATGACCAGAGGTCTCATCGAAAAATACGTCATCACGGCTCCTACGATTGGAGAAGTGGCCGACCAAAACTACGACCAAAAAAGTGGAGGACACGGGGCCTTTACGATGAAAAAGAGAAGTTGAAATTCTTCTCTTTTAATACACTCTGTGACGAACGAGTAAAGCAAATCATAAGATAGTTATAAGGAGAATAAAGAGGTATGGATAAATTCAAAAAAATCAAAATCGCTAGTCTTCTCGGCATAATAGGGAACCTGTTTCTGTTTGTCATCAAAGTCGTCGTGGGTACCACGGCCAACAGCAAAGCGATGATTTCGGACGCCTTCAACAGTCTTTCGGACGTGATAGCATCTGCTATGACTTTCATAGGAAACCGCATAGCATCTAGACCCAAAGACGAAGACCATCATCTAGGACACGGCAAAGCCGAGTACATCTACTCGATGATAATAAGCCTCATCATGTTCGCCCTTGCTGCCAAGCTGATTAGAGATTCAGTCCATTCTCTCATCTCGCCCACCATCTACAATTACTCGCCCATGCTAATTGCCGTCTGCTTGACGACTATTCTGATTAAACTAGGCCTCTATTTTTATACGATTAAAATCGCTCGGGAATACGATAACCTCCTCATCAAGGCGAATGCCATCGACCATCGTAACGACTGTGGACTGACTTTCATGAGCATGGTTTCTATAGTCATCTCTTCGTACGGATACACCTTCGTCGATGGACTCACCGGTCTAGCCATCGCTCTTTGGATATTCACCTCGGCCATTCAAATTTTCAAAAGCAGTTACGATGTGCTTATGGACAAGGCGATTTCCGAAGAAACCAAAAACGAAGTTTTGAAAATCGTATCCGCTCACGAAGAAGTTTTAAAAATAGACCACTTCAATTCGACGCCTATCGGATACCTCTACCAAATATCTTTCACCATCTTTGTCGATGGTTCACTTTCAACCTTCGATTCACACGCCATCGCCGATGCCCTCGAAGACGAAATAGACGAAAAGATTCCCGAAATATACTTGACGGTCATCCATGTAAATCCGACGAATTTAGAAAGCTCCCAAAAGAAATCTAAGAAAAGAAAAAAAGGGTGATTTCGTTTCAAAATACGGACATCCTTTTTCTGATGATGCCTCAGTACGAATGTTCAAAAAAGATTTTACTTTGCCGACCAATTATAGTATAATTGAGATAACAAAAAATGGAGTGTTTAATGTGAGGAAAATTATTTCGAGTTTAGATATAGGTACTGACAGTGTCAAACTAGTAGTCGGCGAATTCTTTGAAAATCGTCTTCACATTTTGAGTGCCTCAAAAGTCGAAACTTCCGGCATCGAGCGCGGTCGAATCGTCGATGGTGAAGCCCTCATCATCTCCATCAAAAGAGCCGTCGAAGAAGTAAACGAGACCTTGGGAGTCTCAGTAGAGAAGTGTGTTCTCACCTTGAACATGATGAGTGCCCGCATCCACAAATCCGCCAGTGCCATCAAAATCAAAAGTGAAAATCACATCATCACTTCCAACGACGTCCAAGACCTCATGACCAAATGCACGGATGGCAAAGTTCCCGAAGATTACTGTCTCGTAAGTGTCATACCCGTCGAATTCACCATCGACGGCGACCTCGTCGTTACCCATCCAGTCGGAAGAGAAAGTGAAAATCTCGGCCTCAAAGCTCTCGTCATATCTTCACCCAAAGACTACGTGAGCGAAATGCTCGACATCGCCAATCGCGCAGGTTTCAAAGTCCTCGATGTCGTTCCGAGTGCCGTATGCGACTACTATTCTTACAAGAACCCAAACACGGACAAAAAAGCCGGCATAATCGTAAACCTCGGATACGAAACGTCGACTGTCTCAGCCTTCGAACGAGGCATACTTACGGGTACCCAAACCATCAAAGCCGGAGGGCAGAACATCATAAACGACTTGAGTTTCATCTGCAAGATAGACGACACCGAAGCGAGTGCTATCTACAAAGACATCGTTCTCGCCTCATCGCACCTTGCAAATCCGAACGAATACAGGCTCGTGACCAACTACGACGGCGAAGAAATCAAACTCAACCAATTCGAAATGAGCGAAATTGCCTCTAGTAGGATAGTAGATATACTAAATTTAGCAAAAAAACAAATAAACATCTTAACAAAAAGGGAAATTAGTTATATAATTATCACAGGAGGTCTAACTGAACTCCGCGATTTCAACTACACGCTCGATGCCGAATTCGGCAAAAAAGCTTCGATAGGTAAGTTGAATTTGATTGGAGCGAGAGACAACTCGTATTCTAGTGCAGTCGGAGCTATCATGCTCTTCGAGGACCGACTAGAGACGAAAGGAAAAGCCCTGTCTATCTTCACGAATGAAGACTTGGAAGATATGACTTCGGGTGGAAAAGAGACGAATACGAACAACAATTCTCTTTTAGGCAAAGTATTCGGATATTTTTTCGACAATTAGTTAGGAGATGAATTTATGAACGGATTAGAAATGGATCAAATAGCAAAGATAAAAGTAATCGGTGTCGGCGGAGGTGGATGTAATGCCGTCAACAGGATGATCGATTCTGGAGTACGTGGCGTAGACTTCATAGTCGCGAACACCGATTTACAAGTTTTAAACAACTCGCGAGCACCGGTCAAATTGCAAATAGGTTCGACCATCACGAATGGACTCGGTGCGGGAGCTAAACCGGAAGTAGGAAGAGAAGCTGCCCTCGAATCCAAAAGTGAAATCGAAGAAGCACTAAAAGGTGCCGACATGGTATTCGTCACTTGTGGTATGGGAGGCGGGACCGGTACGGGCGGAGCACCTGTAATCGCCGAAATAGCTCAAAGCCTCGGAGCCCTCACGGTCGGAATAGTTACCAAACCTTTCCGTTTCGAAGGCAAAAGGCGCATGGAACAAGCTTTAAAAGGAGTCGAAGAACTTAAGAAAAACGTCGATACGTTGATTGTCATTCCTAACGACAGATTGAGAGATATCATCGACAAATCTACGCCAATCTCGGATGCCTTCAAAGAAGTCGACAATATCCTCCACCGTGGAGTACAATCTATAAGTGACCTGATTGCCATCACGGGACTCGTCAACCTCGACTTTGCGGATGTCAAAGCAGTCATGGAAAAACGCGGAAATGCCCTCATCGGAATCGGACTCGGAGTTGGCGAGAATCGCGCTATCGAAGCAGCTAAGCACGCCGTATCTAGCCCACTCTTGGAGACGAGCATCCAAGGTGCGACCGACGCGATTATCAACATTACAGGAGGCACATCCCTTACTTTGTTCGAAGCCGAAGACGCGGCCGAAGTTGTAAGGGAGGCGGCCAACACCGACATCAATACAATATTCGGTGCAGTTATAAACGAGAATCTAAACGACGAAGTAATCGTTACAGTCATCGCAACTGGATTCGACGACGACGCCATAAATGCCGCCGGAGAATACGTTCCTAAAGAAGAAAGAAAACCGCAAAGCGAACCGGACGATTACGATTTACCACCATTCTTGAGAGAAAGAGATTACGAGTAGCATGGGCTACTTTTTTCTATTTATAGAACCGCTGAGCGACACTCCCCGTGTTGCATTTTTTCTGACAATATGCTAATATATTAAGCAAGCATGGGAGGTTTTGAAAATGCTAAAAGACAACAAATTTTATAAAGAGATGCTCCTTCGAAGAGACATCTGCCGTTTCGTTCTCGACATGAGAATGTATGTACAATTCGATGATAATAAATCGACGGAAATAAAAAATTCCTTCGAATACAGAAACTATATTCGTTCGTACGGAAACTGGGACGAAAGACTAGATAATATACTCTCTCGCGCTCAAAAACTGGGTGTAGACCCCAATTATTTGGACGCTTATGAAGCCGATTATCTGGTCGCAATCAAAAAAAGAGTTAAACTTGAGCAAGAGTTGACTCCCAAAGAGCAAAGCGAGATCACAACTCTAGACCGTGAAATAAACGCTGTCCAGTGTCTTTGCCCGGAAGCTAAAACCTTATCGGCAGAACTTTTGAGGTTGTACGACAAAGCCAACCGAGAAGGCCTGCCTTTCGAAGAAAATCGCCTCAAGAGCTCGCTCATAAAAATTCTAGCCGGAACCAAATGCGACGACAAATATCCAGAATATGCATATCTCATGGAAAATGAATCGGATTGGACTGACGACCTCTTCCAAGCATACTTCCTAAAACCACAAATGACGGGCATAGAACACAAAAAGAATAGAGATACCTTCTTTGAAATAACGATACGAGAAGGAGACTCAGCTATGCTCAGTAGATTGTCGAGATACATGACTAGCCCCGATTGGCAAAGAATCCCACTCGAGACATATCAACTCATCTTTTTGGTAGAATTTTGGAAAGCAAATCATAAAAAGACGGAAGAAATATTGAATAGTCTAAGCAAAGAGCTACCTTTTACAGCAGAAGATTACTTGAACAATCTCTTTGCCGACTTCATAAACCACCACGACGAAATGCATCATTGCATAAAAGAGGGTGCAATATTCCATAAAACGAGCGGACAAACTGCGAACATGACGAGCACAGAAAAAGGGCAAGCCCTCACGAATCTCATCATCCCGCTTACTAGAATCACGACCTTATCACTCGCTGATTTTTGTAGAAACCTCGCTAACAAAATAGTCCTTCTCGAAGACCATTACACCATCGCAACTAAAGTAAACGAATTCCTTGAAACGTGCAGTCCAGCCCAAGTCGCTGCCGTCATGTCTATAGAATTTACCGAAGCTTACATTGAAGCCTCAGACAAGCTCGAAAAAAGTAGAACAAACTTGGTGATGACACTTAAACAAATAAATCGACGTAAAAACGAGGGTAGTCATGATTAAAAACGAAAACTCCTACAAAAAGTTGATTCTTCGACGAGACATCTGTCGCTTCATCTTGGATTTGAGAATCTTCTCTGAAATGTTAGAAAAAAATGAAATGAGCAGACTCACCAACGCTTACCAATATCAAGTATATATGTTCAAATTTATCAATTTCGATAGTCGCCTTGCCGAGCTCATGAATCGAGCAAAAGAGTTGCAAGCCAATCCCAATCCCTTGTCGGAACACGAAGACGAACTGGCTATAGAAGTTAAAGACTTACTTGCCGACTGTACTCCTGACGAGCGCAGCATGATAGCCAATCTCGAACTCGAAATTTCGTCTATTCTAAACCTTTGTCCCAAAGCTGAAACACTCTGTCGCGAACTGATGGACTTTTACGATACCCATTTTCATTCTATGAATCCACTAAGTGACACGGCCATCAGAAATACGATTAAAACGTTGATTGCAAACTATACAGGCTATAAAACGGGTTCGTCAGAATACAACTTTCTTATGGAAAGATATTTCCCAGACCTCGAATTTTCGAGAGAACTCGTCGCATCCTACTTTTTCCAAGACGGTATAGACAAAGAAGACCATATGATAAACTTCAGTTCTTTCATAGAAGATGCTAGCAACAAAGTCGGTAGTTATTTCTTGAAAAGGCTCTGTTTCACTATAGAAGAATACGTCGCAAGAGACATTCCGTTATACGAAGAAGATTTGACTTACCTAATCGAAAACTGGAAAAACGCCCAACCGGAAATGGAAAAAATTCTAAGAGCACTTGCCGGTCATCCCCAAATGCTTCCTTTCACAGCAGAAGCTTACCTAGACGCGCTTTTTGCCGACATCACAACTAACAGAGATTCGATGGAACACTATGCCCACGAAAAATCTCCTTTCATCTTAGAAAGCGACGATGGCTATTCCGCAGCCCAAACAATCGAAATTTTACGAAGCATAATCGTACCTTTGAGCTTGCTTGCTTCCAGCCAAAATGGAGACTTCATGGAATACCTCGGCGGTCTCATCGCTCGACTTCCACACCGCGAAGAAGTATTTCCAGTAATAAGTAACTACTTGAGATGCTTGCAACCGGACAATTCGTCCTCGTTTGAAAAAGGATATTTGCAAGGTTTTACCACCATTCCCAAACAACTTACGATGATGCCGAAAAGAGAAACCGAACAGAATTAGACTTATCGAATGTCTAATTTTTTTCTTCCCAATTTGACATCCAATCACCGATGTGTTATCCTTAATTAGATAAAGGAAAAAGTACATTATGGAAAAAAATAGATTCTTAAAATTTACTATGGTCCTAATCGTCGTAATCGGATTGACTCTGTTGATAAAAGCAAATGTTACCTTATCGAAAGAACCCTCATCCGATGAGTTCGGTGGCAAATCCAACCTCGCCCTCGAAACGAATTCGGACCTAGTAAAAAATATATACTCGAAGCTGACTTTACTCGATGACTCTCTTTTGAGTGACAACTACAAATACGCTTATTTTAAAATGAAAGAAAACGAAAAAGAACTCTCATCAGAAGAGAAACTATACATCACCATCGAAAATCTCTATTCGCTCGGAAAATTCGACCTCGAAACAGACGGAGATACCGAAACGACCAAAGTGAACGCCGACTATGTAATCGACGAGGCCAACACGCTTTTCAAAGGTGACAATTTAGACGCTAAGAACATCACCTTCGTCCCTTCGACTAAATGTGGAGTGACAGATTACCTTTATACCGGAACCGAATACCAATTTACCTTCACTAAATGCGACGAACACCAAGACATCACTCGAACTGAACTTCAAAGTGCTCGCAAAGATGGCAATTACATCGTTTTGAGAGTGAAATCGTTTTATGCTACTTATCAAGCCGCAAGTAAAAAAGAGAAAGAAGACCATTATGTAGTCGCGAACTATAACTCCGAAAAAGATATCATCAAGATTTCTCCCGACGAAATAGAAGAAAGACTTCCCCTCATAACGGAAACCTACGATGTCGACGAATACGAGTTCTATTTCGAACTTCGCGGCGAAGACTATTATCTTTCCAAGATAGCAAAACTCAAATCTTGAACCGAAAAAATTGAGGCATCGTACCTCAATTTTTAAGTCTTTGTAAGAATATCTTCTTGTTATTCGCTAGCCTCACATCGTCAGGCTTGAACTTCAAAGCGAGTTCGACGTTTGCAACCGCTTCTTCGTA
This sequence comes from uncultured Muribaculaceae bacterium, assembly GCA_964472425.1. Classification (GTDB taxonomy): domain Bacteria; phylum Bacillota_I; class Bacilli_A; order RF39; family UBA660; genus RUG11867. The sequence continues at coordinate 11,485 of CAYYLF010000046.1, forward strand.
ACGTCCTAAATTGTAGTCTGCAATAGCCATCGCATCGTAAACAGTCCCGTCGAAGCTGAAGATTTCATTTATATAGCTCTTTGGATGTTCCTTTATTTGAAGAGCCATCTCGCCATATACGAGGACATCTCTCCATTCATTCAATTCGTAAGCCAAAAGTGCCCTTTCGACGAACGGGTCGCGCAGATAAGGCGCTTCAGCCATGGCCTTATCCAACCACATTTTCGCCTCATCGTAGCGTTTTAGATTCCGATAACACCGCGATATGAATCTCATAGAAGCGCATCTTTCATCTTTCCAAGTAGCACTAGGCAAAGACAAATGATATATGAGAGTATCTATCGCTTCGTTCCATTTACCGTAATACATATACTCGCGTCCCAAGTAATGTACATTTCGATCATCTAACGGCCTTTCTTTGACCGACAACTCTAAAAGGGGCAAGTAACTAGACCTCGATTTTTCGTTATCGGGATAGTGATTTACCGTAATGTCGTCCGTCGTCACAAACTTCTCTTCACCTTCGTAAGACAAGACTTCGTGAACCGGATGAGCCCAAGTATACCCCCTTCTCGCGTGTATCTTCTCTATATAGAAGTTTACGAGTGGAACACCATCATCTCCCAAAAGCCAATTGTAGTTATAACGCAATCTTGTCGTGTCATCCTGCCAAAGTGACTCGAGAGTCTCTCTCCATCCGGGCTCGATAACCTCGTCCAAATCCGTACATACGCATATGTCGGCATCGCTCGGCACCAAATCCAAAGACGCATTTCTTGCCACATCGAATCGCCAAGGACTTATGACCTTTACGGACACGTTCACTCCACGACTCTTGAGGGCATCGACCGTCCCATCCGTCGAGCCGGTATCTAAGACGTATATCTCGTCGGCTTCGCTCATCGAATTGTACCATCTATCTACAAACTTTTCTTCGTTTTTGCATATAGCATATGCTACGACTTTATATTTTTTACTCATAATCTAAATACCTTATGCTCCGGCTGGTCCTGTCGGCCCCGTAGGTCCCGTTGGCCCTGTAGGTCCCGTAGCTCCGGTGATTCCGGTAATTCC
>CAYYLF010000047.1:0-12442 GCA_964472425.1 uncultured Muribaculaceae bacterium
AGGGAGATGATATTTTGGAACAATATGTAGTAGACGCCGAATACTCTAAGTACTATGACAACGAACTGAGGGAAGCCTACGACCACGAACAATCGGCCGCATTGGCTGCTCGAGAAGATGCTCTCGTAGAAGGCCGTGAAGAAGGCATTAAACTAGGCATCACAAAAGGCCGAAGTGAAGAACGAACAGACATAATCCAAAATATGCTTGCTGATGGTGTTAGTCTCGAGACAATCGCAAAATATACGAATTCAACTATCGAAGAAACAAAAAAAATAATAGAGGATTCGAAAAAGAATTGAAAAAAGCAGAATTGATAGCGAAGGGAGATGATATTTTGGAACAATATGTAGTAGACGCCGAATACTCTAAGTACTACGACAACGAATTGAGGGAAGCCTACGACCACGAACAATCGGCCGCGTTGGCTGCTCAAGAAAAGGGTATTCAACTTGGCAAAGAGGAAGGCATTCAACTAGGCATCACAAAAGGCCGAAGTGAAGAACGAACAGACATAATCCAAAATATGCTTGTTCAAAAGTTCAGCCCTAAAATAATTTCCAAATGTACAAAACTTTCTATCGAAGAAGTAGAAAAAATAATAGAGAATTTAAACGATAACTAGTTCAAAAAGTTCGTAACTTCGTTTACCGAATCGAAAGCTACGGACTTTTTCCATATTTCCAAGACTCTCTTTCTTCTCGAGCCTAAATTAACATGCTACAATGAACTATCTGCGACAAGCAAACGGATAATTCATTTATGATAAATTTAATAACTTGAGGTCGCAATTTGCGATTTCAAGAAAAAGTTGATTCGAGATGGAGAATCGATTTCAAATATAAGTCGTTACATCGATTTGCCAGAGACTGAAATCGAAAAGATGAAGGGTGAACTCGAACAAAGACTCGCAAACCGCCAAAAAAGAGACGGAAGCCATTTAATTCTTCGTCTCTTTTTCGACATTTACATACTCGAACAAATCCTCGATTTTGCAATCCAACTCGTTGCACAACTTGGCGACAACATCTAAATCTATCCTTCCGAGGTCGCCCTTAATCATCCTCTGAATAGTATTGAAATCGAGCTCGGTCGCATCTCTGACCGAATTCTTAGTTCTACCCTTCTCTTCGATGAGAGAATTCAACTTAAATAAATAGTAACCATCCCGACACTCTACCTTGTACACTTTCTCCAACGTCGATTTTCTCGGCATTTCTATCAACCTCCATAACTAAGTAAATTTTAACATTATAGGGGCTCACAAAACAGTGGTTCAGGAACAAGTATCGTAGTAATTTTTCAGTATTTCGAAAATCTCGCTCGACGATTTGCAAGCGCATATTTTATTCTTGATTTCGGCACTTCCGGGCATACCTTTCAAGTACCAAATCGCGTGACTTCGTATTTCTAATACGGCCAATTTTTCCGGTTTATCCTCGAGCATGAGCTCGTAATGTCGTCTAATCATATCTATCTTCTCTCGGTTCGTAGGAATTGTCTCGACTACTCCACTCTCCAAAAACTCTTTAGTTTGCTTTATGAGCCAAGGGTTGCCTAGTACCCCTCGACCAATCATAACCGCATCGCACCCAGTCTCTTCTAACATCTTGGCAGCCAACTCGGGACTCGTCACATCTCCATTGCCTATGACCGGAATAGAGACGGCTTCCTTCACCGCTTTGATTATGGACCAGTCGGCCTTTCCAGAATAACCTTGCGCTCTGGTCCTCGCATGCACGGCGATGGCCTTCGCACCGGCTCGTTCGCACACCCGTGCGACCTCGACAGCATTGATGTGCGCCTCGTCCCATCCGCTTCTTATCTTGACGGTCACGGGCACACTCACGGCCTCGACGACCGCGCGCACGATTTCTTCGATTTTCTGAGGCGACTTTAATAAGGCACTCCCCGACTGAGCTCGAACGGCGACCTTCGGAACTGGACAGCCCATATTTATGTCGATGATATCGGGATGCATCTCTTTCTCTATTCGTTTGGCTGCTTCGACGAAAGACTCCTTATCCGAACCGAAAATCTGTTGGGCAATCGGTCTTTCTTCGTCGGTCATCTTCAACAAATCCATCGTCTTGCCACTGTTGTAGACCACCGCCTTGTCGCTCACCATCTCGGCATAAATTAGGTCCGCGCCCATCTCTTTGATGATGCGCCTATATGCCGAATTGGAAATCCCGGCCATCGGAGCGAGCACGATTGGACCGTCGATTTCTACATCTCCTATTTTCCACATAACTCTAACTCGACCTCATCGCCATTCGCAAGACCGTACTCTAAAGCCTCGTCCTTGTCGATGTGCACCTCGAAATATCCGTTATCTGAGACCTTCACGTTGGCATAGAATTCGCCCTTAGGTCCCGTTATCAAAACGACATCTCTCTCGTGAAGTCCTAACTCGTCCTCCCTCGAAGTCGGTACGTGTACGTGTTTCTCCGCTCGAATGACACCATCGGACATTAACTCTCGACCATTCGCGATAATTCGTACAGAAGGAGTCCCATCGAGCAAGCCACTTCTCCTCGTCGGAGCATTCAACCCCAACCTCTCTATATCCGAACCCAACAACTCTATCTGGTTATGACCACGAAAAGGTCCGACTATGCGGACGTGTTCCAAAGTGACTCCGTTGTATTCTAAATCGACCGTGTCGGTAGATGCGAACTCCCCAACTTGGTTTAGTTCCCGTTTGCACTCCAATTCTTTCTGTCCAAACAAATACTCGTAAGCTCCCCTAGTCAAATGTACGTGTCTGTTGCTGATGCCAACTTTTACTTTCATAATTACAACGCCTTTCTACATTCACGATTATACCAAATGTTAATGGCTTTGTAAATGATTCGTCGACTTTGCACGAAGGAGACACTTCACTTTACTGTTTTTACAAATACTCCTTCATCGCCTCGATGCGTCTTTCCATCATCTCGCGATAATCGACGGCCAAACTTGCGACCTCTTCCGATATCTCGTGTTTGTACTTTTTCAACTTTTTAGTTATATCTATGATGCCCATATTGTAGCCTTGAATTAGCATGTCCGCGATGTGCGAATCGCTGTTGTCCTTCGCAAATTCCTTATTGGAACTCATCTTGGTCATGATGACCGCGAACAGATTTCCGTGCTTCTCCTTCGCATCGCTTTTCCCCAAGAGGGCTTTACACTTGTGGTCGTATTTCTTGTACTCGGCCAAAGATGAGACGACTTCACTTTTGATTTTGTTATCCGTCTTCTCGAGTTGTCCGAGCAAAGTCTCCAAAGCCTCCTTGCCCATTCTTATGTTCTCGTCCAAATAGGACAATAATTCAGTTTCTCCTGTCATAAATTTCACCTACTACTAGTATGCTCCTGGACTTTTAATTCCATACAAAAAAGTTTCCGACGATTAGAAACTTCCTTCTATCTTGAACGAATACTCCAAAGGAACATATTCTTTCAAACTGTATATAGCCACGTCTAAGCCCACACTTTCGTACGCGTCCAAACTGACGCGTTTCAAACTGACCTCGTATATCTCGTCCAAGCTGTGAATTACACCCATCGGCACCTCTTCGCCGTCGACCAAAATGTTCAAATCTCCGATTTTGTAAGCATCACTCTTCCGCAGCTGAATTACTATGTTCATTTCCTTCGCGATCTTGTTCGGATTCTTTATGTAGAAAGTCCCGACGTCGACCAACTCTTGTCCTTCTAAAACCGGAGCCCTATCCGCACTTGTCCTCGCATAAGATGCTTGAATATCCCGAGAATCACCCGCGGATAAACTCGCAATCTCGCTCGCCTCGGACAAATTATTCATCGTAAAACCGGTATAACTTACAATCATAAACGCGACGACCAAGATAATCTCGAAGATATACCTCGCCATCAATTTATAGAATATACTGCTATTGCTCGCCTTTTTCATACGTATCCCCCTTGAATTGCCGTTTATTATAACAGAAAACCTCCGTTTGTCAAGTCGATTCGACTAGTTAAATATACGCAAAAGAATTCAAAACTTGTTACGTTAATATCCCAAAATTTATCAAAAAGGCATATTTCGCTTGTTTTAGAAAGTTTTAATGGATATAATATAAATATAAGGAGGCCTTGTCTATGAAAGAAAAAAACCCATTGTACGACAAGACAATAGAATTCGATACGAAGCACCTTCCTCAAGAACTGCAAGACTTGATTACTCAATTAGAAAATTACGATGAAACGGGAGATTGGTTCAACTACGACGAAAGGTACATAGATTTAGATATGCGTGCGAAAATTTTGATGCTTGCTGGTAAAATTAGTCGCCGAGACTATGAAAAAATTTTAAACAAATATGGGTGGTTATATGATTAAACTAGAAGATTTTGATAGTTGTCCAAAAAGCGGATATACCTACGGAGGCGCCGCAGGAAGTAAACTCGGTATCGTATTAGATAACGAAAATTGGTTTTTAAAATATCCAAAATCCACAAAAAGTCTAGAAAACGTGTTACTTTCTTATTCTACTGCTCCATTGAGCGAATATCTCGCTTCTCACATCTACGAATCCGTAGGCATCGAAACTCACAAAACTAAACTCGGTTTTTCGGACGGTAAAATAGTCGTGGCTTGCAAAGACTTCTTAAAACCTAACGAAACATTGTACGACTATAATGCCATAAGAAACAGTTATAATAGAACTATAGAACGAGAAAATTCGAACTTTTCTTCAAGTTTAGGCGAATGTCCTTTAGAAGAAATTGCACTCATGGCCAAAGAAAATATTTACTTTCAAAAAATTGCAAACTTGTACGACCACTTTTGGGACATGTTCGTAATAGATGCCCTCATCGATAACCACGACCGCAACGCTGGGAATTGGGGAATAATATTTAACAAAGAAACTGGCGAAACCGAGATATCTCCAGTTTATGATAATGGGGCATCATTTTACAATAAAAATGACGACAACAAAATGAAAGACATTTTAGGGGATGAAATCAAATTCAAGCAAGTAGCCTATGATTCTGCAAGAACGGTCTTTAAATTAGCCGATAAGTCGATTAATCCACTAAAATACATCGAATCTTTGAAAAACGAAAATTGTAATAATGCATTATTACGTGTAGTCCCAAAAATAGATTTGAAAAAAATCTGTACCATTTTAGACGAAATTCCTAACGAATTCGATGGACTCAAAGTCATGAGTGATATACAAAAAGAATTCTACCTACGAGTATTAAAATATCGTTACGAAAAAGTCTTACTACCAACCTATAATAAATTAAAATAATAAAAGTTCCCTTCAATGGGAATTTTTTGTTATACCATATAAAAAGCGGACTCCCCGCTTTAAATCTTGTCTACCGTTTCTATTCCGAGTATCTTGAGACCATTCTCGATAGTAATCTTGATACAATTCAAAAGTCTCACCCTCGAAGCCTTCAAAACTTCGTTTTCTTCGTGATTGATGTTGACGCTCTCGTAGAACTTCGAGAAATCCTGCGTCAAATTGAAGATGTATTTCGTCAAATGGGCGGGCTCACAAGTCGCAAGCAAACTTGCCACGACTTCAGGGAACTTGTACAAACTCTTGATGATTCTCTTCTCGATATCTTCCGTGAACTCCATTTCGGTATTCTCTAACCCTTCGTTCGCCTTCAAGATGGAATTCATCCTTACTATGCTGTATAGAATGTACATCCCGGATTCTCCCGTAAAACTCGTCGCATTTTCCAAATTGAAATTGACGATTTTTTTCTTCGATACGTTGAGCATGGTAAACTTGATGCACGCATTGCACAACTTCTTTATATCCTCTTCGCCCATCTCGGTTCCCCTCTTGGCGAACTCGCTTTCCAAAGTCTCGGTCACAGCCTTCACGAAATCGCTCACCAACACGACCGTCCCGCCGGACGTGCTCATCTTATCCCCGTCCAATAGAACATAAGAATAACTGATGAGCTCTGGAGAACCGTAACCCAAGATATCCATCACGGCACTTATCTGTTTCATGTACACTTCTTGGTCCTCGCCCAAAACTATGTAATTGTGTTTGTCGTTCAAATCCATCTTGTGCATCGTATAGGCTATATCCTTTATAGGATACAAAGAAGTCTTATTCGATCTCGTGAGTACTAACACGGGCTCCTTCGTCGGAATATCGTAACCCGTCAAATCGACGTATAAACGCCCCAACTCATCTTCCTTGAGTTTGCCCTTCTTGCGAATTCTATCCAAAATGTCGGTGAGATAATTGTTGTAGACATAGTCTGACTCGTGCGTGAACACGTCGAAATGGATGTTCAAGTCGTCGAAAATCTTGAGCTGTCCGGCCACGCACATATCGGTGATAGATTTGAACTTCTCGACCATTTCCGCATCTCCGGCCTCGACCCTTTCCAAGTACTCGAAAGCCTGCTCCTCCAAAGACACATCCTCGCTCGCATCGGCACTCACTTTCACGTATATATCCAAAATGGCCGAAAAATCCTGACTATCGAGTCCATACTTCTCGACTCCAATGACCAAAAGGGCGATTTTCTTTCCCAAATCGTTTATGAAATAATGTCTCTCGACGTCGTATCCTGTGAACTTGTAAAGATTGCTCATGAAATCCCCGATTAGACTGTTGCGGACTCGGCCTATGTGCGGCTCGGCATTCGGATTGATAGACGTATGCTCGATGAGCAAAGCCTCCCCATTTCCCTGATTCAAAGACCCGTAAGACTCTCCCTTCGTCTCTATCTCGCGAATGACGAACTCCGAGAGTTTGCCGTAATCGACATAAAAGTTGATGTAGGGCCCCATCGTCTTGATTTCCTCGAAATACCCCTTCTCGTCCTCGAATCTTTCCTTTATATAGTTCGCGACCTCGACGGGACTCTTCATCTCTTCTGTTCTATATGGAGCACATTGTAAACTGTAATCTCCCATATCATCTCGAGGCGGCACCTCGATGGCCACATCCTCCTCCAAATTCAATATTCTTTTGATTTTATCGTTCAAATATCCTTTGATATCCATAAACTCATCCCTTCCCAAAAATTAAAAAAAGCCCCACGACTAAGGACGGGCATTCCCGTGGTACCACCTTAATTCATAGAACTCTATGCACTTTATTTAACCTCTAACGGAGTAATCCGCTTCGAACTCCGAGAGTCGCGTTCGCGAGAATCCGTAGACGCCTTTCACCATCCGACGACTCACTAAATACGATAAAACTCGTTACTATTCTCTCTTCTTCATTCGAGTAACTCGATTATACTATAAGCTGTGAGCTTTGTCAAATCCATCATCCATTGACTAGAATGACCCCTACGATTATGATGACACTTGCTAATAACTTCTTCCAAAGGCCTTCCTTTTCCCCCAAAAAGAAATAACCGACCAACACGTTCGAGATGACAGTCAAACTGATTAGAGGAGCCACCACCGTGACCTCTCCCAACTGATAAGCTCTAATCGACGACAAGATGAACAATCCGTACGTGACGATTGTCGCGAACATTGGACCCTTCTTGGCACTTTTCCATTCCTCGCGAATATCCGAAAACTTCACTCGTTCGATGAAGAAGACGAGAATCGCCGGGATCGACAAAGTGATAAAAACGTAAAATGGCAGATTTAACTTATCCGAATTGTTGACATCTATGAACATGGCCACCGCATAAGAGATGTTCGCAAAAATACCAAGAAGGACGTATCTATCGAATTTAAACGCACCCCTCTTGTAGAAGACCAACACGTTACTCGCGATTATGAGCCCTGACCCCAGTAACTTGCTCCAAAGGAAAGGCTCCTTCAAGATGACGAATCCCAAAAGAATCATGAAAGCTGTCGAGAGTTGACTTAAAATCGTATAAGTCGAAGCCTCCACTCCGCTCATGACGGTCGTCTCCAACCGGTCGTTAATCGTATAAAACACGATAGCCACTCCCAAAAGAAGATACACGAGCACGTCGCTCGACCATTTCCACTCGAACATGGGAACCAAAACCAGACAGAAAATTGCTGCCAAGCCGTTTAACAAAACCATCATGGCCGCGTCCTTCTTCATGGTTTTAGTCGTCACCTTGAAACACTGATTGTAGATGACCGAGACGACGAGATAGACGCCCACAAAAAATACCCAATTATCGAAAATAGACATCTTCACCACATCCTACTATTACCATTCTAACACATTTTAGCCTACAGAAAAACCGTTTTCGACGGTTTTTACTAAAGTTCAATTACCTCGTCGACGAACTTAAGTGCTGAAGGGTCGTTCTCGGCTATTAACACCGTATTGTTCCTCTTCACTAACTCGTCGAACATCATCATAACCTTCTCGACATTCACTTCGCCCAATCCACGAACCGGATTGTCGAAGATGTAGACACTTCTATCTCCCAATTTTTTGCACAACAACTTGGCCAACTTTATTCTCTGACATTCTCCCCCGGATAGAGAAAATGAACTCTGATTCAACTTGAGATAATCGAGACCTATGTCGACGAGATGCTGAAGACGCCTCGTAACCAACTTGTCGTCCTTATATGCGTCCATCGCTTCGCCGATGGTTATATCGATAGCCTCTTCCCGCAAAAACTTGCTCACTCCGTAGTAAGTCGCGACCGTCGACTTCGAATTTTTGGCAACCGGCGAAGCATCTATGATGTGTGGCCTTCTTATGTATGCCTTATTCTTGACTTCTACGAGATTACCCCTTCTCTCGCTCGCGCCAGCCGATTTATCTAAAGCCCGATAGACAGCTTCCAAATAAGTACTCTTTCCACATCCACTAGGACCTGTCACAGATGTCACCATATTTATTCGAAAAGACACCTCGTAGTTTTTTATTCCAGCAAAATCGCTGTACAAAGCACTCAACCTCTTATTAGACACGTTTGCTATCCTTTCGACGGTCACGACCGGCAAAGACTCTATATATTCCCTTCCTGACATGACCCCAACTAACTCTCCTCCTTGCGGACCGGACCCCGGACCGAATGCGAGCACCACATCGGCAACATCGAGTATCTCGGACCGATGTTCGACGACCACGACCGCATTATGTAAAGACAACTCTTTTATGATTTTAGAATACTCCACGGCCTCTTTAGAAGTCGTCCCAGCCAAAGGCTCATCCATGACGATTAAAGAATCCTTCACCCCCGCAAGATTCCGTATTTCCGCAAGTTTCTCGCTCGTCTTTGCCATCCTCTGCGTGACAAACTTAACCGAATCGGGATAATTATCTATTTGACAACACTCTCTTTTAATCAAAGTCTCGAACGCAAAACTGCTCTTTCCCGAACCCGAAGGCCCTGCACACACAGTCAATTTTCCAAATTCGATTTCCACGTTTATACTCTTCAAGTTGTTCACTCGAGCATCGATTACTCTTATATTTTTTAGTTTGTCCATATTCCCTCCTTCCTAAATTTTAACATATGATTGTGAAATGTGACAACACCTAAAATAACTGCCCATTAATCACGCGACTATTCGTCATTAGTCTCGCGGAGAAGTCTAGGAACAGAGTCATAAAGAAGAAATGCCTTACCGTGAGGTAAAATAATTGGGGCTGTTGAATAATTAGAAAACAACTAATTTTCAACAATCCCTTCTTTTATTTTTCCTTTTAAATAAAGGAATTAAATAATACAAAAAAGAGGTTTTGAATAAATATCCTTAATTATTCAACAGCCCCTTATTTTCTGTTTGAAAGAAAGCTTTTTCTCCTGCACCAATCCACTTCTAAGAGTCCGAGCGAGTCTCACTCTTGCAATCGCCCTTACCAAATCTTCTTTCTCCATGAACTCTAAAAACCTGTCGTATCCCTGTTTGAAATAGACTCTCTGTCCCAAGGCGAATAACAACTGTTCCTCGATTCCAGTTACGTTCCAAAGAGAATTCTTGAAAACCTCGTAAAATGCTTCCAAAGAGAACGGATACCTATCGGGATTCTCGTAGTACTCGAACTTCCGAACGTTATAGAAAACTTTCAAAAGGACGTTCGCACTCAAAGGTCTATCCATAAACTCGACGTAATCTCCCAATCTCGCTTGTACATCATCGATGCTACGAGATGTATCCATCAATTTTTTAGAAAGCGACGAATTTCCAAGCATTATCTTGTACTCCGAAATGAGATTCTTTCCATCTACTAACTTGGCCACCCTGTTGATGTTGTCGAGCTTTCTTTTAGGAAAATTCATGAGTCGCGACTCTCTCCAAGAGTCTTCGAACTGGCCGAGATAATCGCATCCGAAATCTCCAAAAGTCATATCGACTATTTTTCTACCTTGCAACCTCTCGAATTCCTCTTTCGTCTTGGCAAAGAACTTGTAACTGTTCAAAAAGTCGTCGTTACCTTCCTTCTTGCAATCGAATGTAGGGTCGAAATAATACACCCCGCGCACACCATACTTCTCGTCTTCCACGTAAGCCGCGACTCTCATGTGACCGTATTTATCGTTCTCATCCTTCTTTAAATAATATAGTGTACTTCTGATACCCAAACCTTCGAGTACACTTTTCAAAATGTTCGCAAATCCCTTGCATACTCGACTCTCGCCAATCAAAACGGAAGACAAATCTCTCGACGCGGCTGCACACTCGTCCACTCCTTCCAACTTGTAGACGTGGTCTCGGGCCATGTCGTAAGCGTACATGATGGCCTCCAAGGAAGAAAATTCGGCTGTCTTTATCTTGTCGACAGTCTCAGAAATGAATAACACAGTCTTCTTATATTCTTCGAAAGTGACCAACTTAGTATTCTCTTTCATATCGAAGCGAAGCCTATCGGTCATACCGGAATAGATGCATTCTAATCTCTCCATTTCCTCGACGTCACTTATTGTAGGATTGTTTATGACGATATATTTATCCTGCAATATGGGATTCTTATCTATGTACTCCCTCACTGATGTTTCATCGAAATCGAAACTCACATACTCGCACGATTTCAACAATTCCAAAGAATTCGCCATATTCGCTTCCATAAACGACACGAACCGCGCCATTTCGAAATCCTTAGAATCACAGCTCACCATGGCTCCTATCTCCATACCTGTCCTGATATCCTCGCGTCTTTTTTCGTCTAAATAATCCGCAAAAGGTCTGTTCAAATCGACATCGACCATAAAAGAGAAATCGAAAGGAGACGACTCGACCATGGCCAAATAATTCTGAGACTCTATCTCCTCGATTGCTTCTCTGATAGAAACTATTCCTCGCATAAAAAATTCCCCCTTTTAGATGAGGGCAATATTGTATTATAGATTTCCCTTTTTGTCAAACGCGAACCTCTTCGTCCGGACGAGGCTCAAAGAGTCTATCCCAGGAACGAATGCATATTTTTTGGACCTATAACGACTTATCCGCTCGTAAATCTGCCTCGCTTCCTCGCTCACCTCGTCTATTCGCTTAGCGCCCGTTCCCCATTTCACCAAAGGAATGACATTTCTTTTCTTTACCTCGACCGAAACGCTTAATCCTTCCGGCCTCATCTCCTGCTCACAAACCTGCCGAGCTCCCTCGAACACACGCCAACTCTCGAAATTGTCTCTAAGAATATCGACGATTTCCTCTTCGCGCACCCGATACAAATCGTCTATGCTGAATAACCCATTTTCGATAGCCGCCTTCACGACTCGAGCTACATACTCGAGAATGAACTTATCCCTATTCCCCTGCAACTCCAAGGCATATGTTTCGGTCATCCGAACGAACTCTAATGCTGCCTCTAAGGACCTAAAACCGATTTCGGACTTTCCATCTTCTCCTGTGAGCATGCACATGTCCCCATAGACCTTCGCGACCTCGAAGATTGACCCTTCGTTCAACCAAACGTAAGTCGTATGTAACACTCCATCGAGTCTGTCCGTACACAACCTCGGCGACTTATTTTCCAAAGCCGGATATGAAGACAAATCCTTCAAATCGGCTAAACTTATCCCATCTTGAGCTAATAAAGAGAGCAACTCCTCATCCTCGCTTACGACGTCGACGAGCGACCTCTCGGAAGACTCTTGTTCCATATAATCGCCCATCGCATAATCTATCGCATGCGCAAAACAAGGCGTCGCCACATCGTGCAACAAAGCTGCGATGCACGCCTTCTTGTCGTGAGTAAAATGCCAAGTCATGTGGCCGACGACCAAAGAATGGTCGAACCTCGTAAACCTAAACCGCGGATTGTAAATACCAGTGTAATCGCACCCGCAAAACTGAGTCACATGCTGAATTCTCTTTAGAGTCTTCACGCTCAAATACTTATCCAAAAAAGAAGGATACTCCTCGTCTATAAAAACGTTCAAATAATCTTGCATTAGTCCCACCTCATTTCACAGTCTATTTTAACATACAAATATCTAAAAATATATACTTCCCTTTCAAATCAATTCGATTCCATGAACACCATTGTTACTATTCACAGCCAATATAGAATTAAGGTGAGATAACTCATCTTTTTATA
>CAYYLF010000048.1:0-12380 GCA_964472425.1 uncultured Muribaculaceae bacterium
ATGCAAAAAAAGAATTTTCGTAAGTTTTACGAAAAAAACTCCATTCTTTAAAAGAGCCCCTATTCTAAAGGGTTTAAGGAGTAAAATAAAGAGAAAAAATGATATGCATTCTTACCTAAAGCTAAAAATCATTTTAGAAATCGATGATTGACTGATTAAATCGACAAAATTTGCCAATACTATATAATGGTGATAAGCATGAATATACAGTCCTTTAGAACGGACTTTTCCCACAAGAGAAGACATAAATCCTGTGACACGATAAGTATCGAAAAAATAGAAGAGTCCAAATCCTTCTATTATTTAATCTCTTTCCCTAAATACTACGATTCATCGAGCCTTACAAATCTCATATCGACAGAAATCGCGACCTTGATAAATCGTAAAAATTTACCTCCTGACTACCACGTTCTCGTCGTCGGTATCGGCTCCGATTCTCACACGGCCGATTCGGTTGGGCCCAAAGTAGTACACAACTTGCACGTTAATGCTCATCTCAAAAATCTCGGCTTAAAAACCCACGGAGTGACCATCTCGGCGCTAGAACCCGGAGTCCTCGGCGAAACGGGGATCGAAACGCGCCGCATCGTCGAATCGGTCACGGAAGAAATTCATCCCGACCTCGTCATTTTGGTGGACTCTCTCATCACGGACTCTCCCGAAGAACTCGCTCATACGATAATTCTCACCGACGAAGGGCTCGTCCCGGGAAGTGGCATCAAAGGACTAAACGGTGAAATAAACGATAAAACTCTAGGTGTGCCGGTTCTCACTATCGGAATCGCTACGGCACTCGAAGTTCACTTTTCCAAACAAAAAGACGACTCGCTCGCCTATCTTCTTTCACCTTCGGACATCGACAACTACGTCGAGAACATCTCCCAACTCGTCACTCAAAGCCTCGATGACGTCTTCTCTAGAGATGTGAAAGATTGACCCCTCGATAATAATGCTTCAAAATGCTCGCATAATCGTACCCGTGATTGGCCATCCCGTTTGCACCATACTGACTCAATCCTACGCCGTGTCCGTATCCTCTCGTCGTAAAAGTTAAGCCCGCGTCGCTCTTCGCAACATCGAAGTCGGCACTTCGAAGGCCCAACTTGTTGCGGACCGTGACGCCAGTAAATTCTTTCTCTCCGAAGGCTATCCTTTCGACTCGATTACCCATCGTCTTACTCAAAATCTCTATATCGGTGTCGTAAGTCACGGACACACCGAGCTTTGCCGAAACGTCGGCATACGAAAGAAAAAATGTCTTCGTAAAAGAAGAGTTCAACTCGTCGTATGGGCTTTCCACAGATACCAAATAAGGGAATGCATTCCCCCAAACGTACTGAGCATCTTCCGTTCTTCCATTCGAAGTCGAATGATAAACTGCATCTATGATGACGTTGTTGTACGTGAGATATACTCCTTTGGTTTCCAAAACGGCATTTTTTACTTTCTGATAATAAGTATCGAAAGATGTTCCCCACATCGCTCTCAATTGATCGACCGACTTATAATTTTGAGTGCTCGAATTGTCGGTCAAAGCGCGTCCCGTTTCGACGGCCCTCATCGCATAAGTTCTCGCAATTACCGCCTGAGCTTTCAAAGCCTCCCTATTGAATGCGGCCGGCATCTCAGCTCCCACGACGCCCGTGACGTACTCCTCCAATTCCAACTTCAAAACTGTCCCATTTGTCCGATTGACGGTCACATAGACATTATTGTCGATGGGTGCTTCTTGCACGCTTGGAGGTGTAGAATCTGAAGGTTCCCGAACCGTCGTCGTACTGCTCGGCTTGCTCGTTTGGGAGGAAGAGGAAGGAACTGTAGGTTTATTCGCCGTCGAAATACTCGGTCTACTTTGACTCGCATTCGTCGTATTCTCTTTCGCATTATTGTTCGTTCCCGTGACTTTGCCGATAGAATTATCTTTTGTAAAACTTGTAATTTCATTACCCTTGCTCTTTTCCTCGATTTCGCTCTTCGCGACGACGTCTTCTTTGTCGACAATCTCCATCTCGTCCCTCTTTTCTAAGATGGGACTATCAATCTCTACATCCCCGTCCATGAGAACTACCGAACTTTGATAACCATAATCAGCGGGGCTCTGTGCATTGTAATTCATATTTGGAGCCTTTAACATCAAAGTCGCGACCAACAACCCGCCAGAAATGACCGCGATTTTCTTTCCATCGAACTTGATATTTTTTTCCTTCAAAAAGTCGCCAATGATTTCGTCGAGTTTTTTTCGTTTTTCGCCGGACTTCAATTTTCCAAACTCTGTATCGAACTCCAAATAGAGGTATAAAGTTTCCTCGCCTTTCCTACCCCTTATTTCGTAATCTGTTATCAAAGCAATCACCATTCATTATGGTTGACCGAAAGGCGAAAATTATGCAAATGAATCGTGTCTCGTCGCCAAAAACGAAATCGTTCCACGCTTTTTCCAAAAACAAAGACCCGATTATCGATCGAGCCTTGTCATCTATCTTGTTCTATTTCGAGCATCACTTACAGTAATTCATGAGACTCCCGTCGTCCTGTTTTCCGTTTCCCTCGATTTTCCAATACTCGTCATCGGTATCGAAATGACACCTGTAGACATCGTAAAACGGCGTATCGTAAAAAATTACATCGCCGACGTAAACTGTCTTGATTCTGAACATCGGAGCTTCATCGTTCAATTTTACGTTGATGTAATCTAGCACGAATAACATCGAAATGACGATTACCAGAAAGCCCAAATTCCAAATTGCTCTTTTCTGAAATCCTACTTTTCTCGTCAGCATGGCGAATCCGACCAAAGAGACTATCGCTCCGAATATTGAATAGATGGACCCCCAACTCGATTCGCTAGGAAATATTGCGATGGCCGTCAAAATTATCACAAATCCGATGACCAACAACGTAGTTCCGAATACGGTATTGCTCGTCGTCAATTTTTTGTTTGTAAAATCTATCGTATTGACGATATTTTCTTCCAGCTTCTCCTGATACTTTTCCTCGTCGATTTTCTCGCCGCTCATAAAATCGTTGATGGTGATGCCGAGTTCGTCGCACAACGGCTTGAAGAGAGCTAAATCGGGCATATTTCTGCCATTCTCCCAATTGCTTATGGACTTTTCGGTCACCCCCAATTTCTCCGCCAACTCGGCTTGAGTCAATTTTGCATTTTTTCGACTCTCGGCGATGAACTTCCCAATTTTTTCTTGATTCATAATCTTTCTCCTTTCACCACCATCATATAAAACCGAAATTTATTTTGACAGGAAACGTTCCTAGAGTTCTTTTAAATACTATTTATTATCGATTTATCACTCAAATATTTATAAATGTATCTTCAAATTAAAACTCGAATTTTCATATAATTAGAAAACTCGAGTTTGCTAACCTCATTGGTGCGAGAAATGGGACTTGAACCCACACGAACATATGCTCACTACCCCCTCAAAGTAGCGCGTCTACCAATTCCGCCATCCTCGCAAATTTCGTATGTAGTCGATTCTCATTTTCCTCATCGACCTACCAAAAATTCTACCACAATAAACCGATTAATACAAGCATTTTTTTAAAGGCAACCTTTTTCATCCTCTAGAAGACCTATCGCTGATATGGTATAATAGACGTAAATGAAAGGAAGTGGACTTATGCGTGGAATAAATATGAAACTCTCGTTCGGCACGGAAGTCATTTATGACGACGCGAACTTCAATGTGCCAGCCTACTCCAAAGTCGGAATAGTCGGAGTAAACGGAGCTGGTAAGACGACTCTCTTCAAAATTATTCTTGGGCTCGAACATTTAGACTCGGGCGAAATAATAAAAGATGGTCCAAGACTCGGTCATCTACCGCAAGAGATAGATTTCGCTGGGCTTTCCATGACCGTCTGGGACTACCTCTACTCAGCTCGTCACATAAAAGAACTCGAAACGGAACTCGCAAACATCTATGAGGCCTTGACCACTTGTGACTCCAAAGAAGAAAACCGACTTCTCAAAAAAGCCGCCAAAATACAAGATACTCTCGATACTTTAAATCAATATGGCGCGGAAGATGAACTACTTGAACTCGTCGACGAGATGAACATAGACGTGAGTCTTTTGAGTATGTCAGTTCGCGACCTTTCAGGTGGTCAAAAGTCGAAAGTTGCCTTCGCTCACCTTCTCTTCTCAAAATCCTCTTTGCTTCTTTTAGATGAACCGACCAATCATCTCGATGCCGAAACCAAGGATTTTATCACGGATTATCTCAAAAACTACCCAGGTGGGGAGCTCATCATCAGCCACGACATCGACTTTCTAAATGCCGTCGTCGACAAGATAATGTACATAGACAAAGTTACCCATAAAATAACCGTGTACGACGGCAATTACGCAGACTTCAAAAGACAATATGCCCGCGAAATGGCCGATAAAGAAGTGAGAATTCGCAACCAAGAACGAGAAATTGCCAAACTCGAAAGCATAGTAAAACGCGCCGAACAAGCTTCCGCGACCAATCACAATCTCAAAAGGTTGGGAGCTTCTCGCAAAAAGATGCTCGATCGTGCTCTTGCTGACCGGGAAACGCGCGACAAAACGTACAAGCGCGTCAACATGCGCATCGCTCCCACCCGTGAAATAGGTAAAATCCCGCTTCAAGTCGAAGGACTTTCCTTCGCTTACCCAGAAAAACCTCTACTATACCGCAATCTCTCCTTTACTCTCACTAAAAATGAAAAATTTCTCATCGTTGGAGAAAATGGCATAGGAAAATCGACCCTTCTCAAACTGCTCGTAGGTAAACTCACACCTCAAAGTGGAACTATCACCTGGAACCAAAAAGCTGACGTCGCCTACTACGCCCAAGAACTCGAAATCTTGGACGAAGACAAAACCGTTCTAGAAAATGTCAAAAGTATCGACTATCCCGAAACGACTCTCAGATCTTACCTCGGGAACTTTCTCTTTTATGGAGCCGACGTCGACAAAAAGATAAGAGTTCTCTCGCCAGGAGAAAAAGCTCGCGTCGCCCTTTGCAAGATTCTACTCACGAAAGCTAACTTCATCATCCTCGATGAACCGACCAATCACTTCGATCCGGAGACTCAAAACATCATCGGCGAAAACTTCCAAAACTACGAAGGCACTTTGATTCTAGTTAGTCACAACCCATCCTTCGTCGAATCGATAGGAATCACTCGCATGCTCGTTCTTCCGGACTGTAAAATACTCAACTACTCTCGAGAACTCCTAAATTATTACTACTATCTAAATACGGAATTGATGTGAGGGTGCCAAATGCGAAATCTAAATGTTTTGCTAAAAAACCGAAAAATTGACTATTCTACCCTTCTCGAGCATGGCTTTGTACGCCAAGATGCTTCGTACTCGTACATCTCTAGATTGGAAAATACACCTTTCGAGATTCATATTCTCATTACAGAGGCTGAAGCCATCTCCCGTCTCATCGATACTGAGACGTCTTCCGAATACGTACTAGTAGACGTCGAAGATATATCTGGAGAATTTACAAATCGCTTGAAAGAACAATATCTGAATCATCTAATGCGACTGCTCGATTCCATCACTATCCCTGACGCTTTCCATAGTTCGCAAACGCAAGAAATCATTAACTATGCCCATCTAAAATACGGAACCGACCCCGAATTTCTCTGGGCTAAAGACCCGAACAGTGCCGTTCTTCGAAGAATGTCCGATGGCAAATGGTACGCTGCCCTTCTGACCGTCAAAAAGTCGTCCTTACACTTGGATGGCGACGGTACATTGGAAATAGTCGACCTTCACGGTTCGCCCGAAAGAGTCGAAGAATTGCTCGAAAAGGGCAAAGTCCTCCCGGCCTACCACATGAACAAAAAGCGCTGGTACACCATCATCCTCGATAATCGTCTTTCGACCGAAGAAATAATTGGCCTATTAGACGGAAGCTACGAAACCAAATAAAATCACTTCGCCCAAGGCGTTGTGATTTTTTCTTAGAAATGCAACTGTTCGACTGCGTCTTTCATCTCCTCTAAAGTCATGTTATGTCCGATTAAACGATAGAATACCTCCTCGTAGACGAACGCGGCCTCGAGCCTCTTCGCATTATCGTAAGTTTTTAAAGCTACCGTCACCCCGAGACCTTTCGAATCGTATTGTTCTACGACCTCGCTTCCAGCTATCGGGTCTTCGCCTTGCATATAAGGATCGATTAACCCGATAAAAGCATCCTCGTCGAATATCAGCGCACTCATGCTCAAGTCTCTTTCTTTCGAGAAGATTTTCATCTCGGGAATCCAAAGTTCCACTCGCCCGATAGACCCGTCTTCGTTTAAACTGGTCCCGTAATACACCATAGGTAAATTCTCTTCATCGAACTTCAATAACTCGCTCTCGAGCATTTTTTCTACTTCTTCGTAAGACATCTCGACAAGTGGCTCGTACATTCCCACTTTCAAAACATCTTCGGGAATCTTCTTAAACGGATTTCCATTCGAAATATTCGAAAGTTCTCCATTCTTCAAAACGACCGAAATGTACCACTCTTTGATTTCTTCCGCATACACGACCGACACGGAAATACCTAAACATATGGCCAATACGATTGCTACGACTGCCGGCCTAAATTGTTTCATTTCCCTTTTTTCTCTAAAAACAGTCGCCGACATGACTTTCTTCTTCAAATCTTCGGGTACCGTAATCCCGGCGAATGCCTTGGCAATTCTCTTTTTTTTCATTCCATTCCCTCCTTTAAAGTTTCGAGAAGTTTGTCCCGCGCCCTCGCGAGTCTTGTTTGGACGTTCGTTTCACTTATTCCCAAAATAATCGCAATTTCTTTTGCCTGATAATCGAGGTAATAATAAAGATATACGACTAATCGATATTTAGTAGGCAACTTCATGACTTCTTCGAGCACCTCATCGATTTTCTTTTCTTCACCACCAACCTCGAAAGCCTCGTCAAATCCTCGCACCCGTCGTCTCCAAGCAGACAAAAATGCCGTCTTGCACTCGTTAATCGTGACCCTAAACAACCATCGCCTCACCTCGTCGTTCGAAAGACACATAATGTCCTCGTGCTCGTAGAGCTTTACGAAAGCATTTTGAACCGCGTCCTCAGCTTCGACCCTTTTTTTCGTATAACTATATGCTAACCTAAAGACATCCACCTCGTTCATCTCATATAGTTTGACGAATCGCTCGTCCATAATTACACCTCCACTTCTCAAAACTTTCACCCTAATAACTATTTTCGACTATAAAATATCACAAAAGATAGATAATTTCCCAAACCTATGTTATCATATTGACCTGAAAGAAGGAAAATATAATGAAGATTATTGCCGAAAATAAAACATATGTTCAAAAAAAGGACATAGCAATCGTAAACTCTATATGTTCATCCGTTCCAGTCTCGTTTGTAATTGAACTCATGGGCGACGGTTCAACATTCATCGTTGGAGACTTCAACCATGATGAATTTGTTTGTTTCGAGAATCCTACTAACACCAAATTTTTAGAGAGCATCGACTTTCCTATCTCTTTGGACGACGTAAGAAATATGTCTATAGAAGAATTGCTCGCGACGAGAGAAAGTATGATTGCCGCAGTAGACCGCCTGGCCGGTGAATACAATGCTCTTCCCATGGAAGAAAGAAAAGACCACGAAGACATGTCTATAGAGCACACGCTTCTTACCTATAAGATATACGATTTAGAAGATTTCATCGCCATCGTGCAAGGAAAGAAAAAACTGGTACTTCCTGAAGGAATTGAGCCCATCACACCGAATCCTGTCAGCAGAGCAAAGAGACTGTTTGCGACCATAAAGAAAAAATTCCAAAAAAATTAGAGTACACCGATTGTACCCTTTTTCTTTTGCCCTTCCTTTCTTCGCCATTATTCTATAAACTCATTCATGTCGTGCCCTTCCAATTTTAGAAGAGCAACCTTCTTCTCCATACCACACGAAAATCCCGTCAAGTGTCCCTTCGCTCCGACGACGCGATGACACGGAATTATTATTGGAATCGGATTCCAGCCTACCGCACCTCCGACCGCCTGAGCAGACATCCTCTCTATGCCTCTTCGTTCGGCGATTACCTTGGCCAAATTCCCATAACTTTCGACTTCCCCATACGGGATTCCGATTAAAAGTTCCAAGACTTCCTTCCGAAACGAGGTTGCACCTTCGATTCTAAATTTCGGCATAAAATCCGGGCAATTTCCCGCAAAATAAATATCTAACCATCGCTTCGTTTCTCGAAACACTTCCAAATCCTCACAAAGGCGATTATTCGGTCTATTTCTTATATTATCAAAACCTTCAAAACTCAACCCTATCAAATATTCTCCGTCACTTTCGAGCACTAAAGACCCGAGCGGAGACTCATAAAAATCGACGTACTTCATATATTTCCCCTTCCATTTAAATTAAAAAGGGAACATTGGTTCCCATCAAAACTCTCTTTTCTTCTGAAAATGCTTCCCCGATTCCATTGCCGCCCACAGCAACATACCGAAACTTCCGAACAAGAATACGAAGTAAACGGTCGCGACTGGAGTCGATGTTCGCACGCCTTCTTCGTTCGCGAACAAACGACCATTGGACAAATAAGCTTTGACAGTTCGTCCCTTTAAATAACCCGAAGCACTGTGAGCATTCTCCAAACTGTACTCCTCACCATCGTATTCGACGGTTATCTCGTACGTGTTGTAAGTCGACCTATTGTTCCGATTCTTGACCTGCTTCGTAACCGCATTTAAGACTTTAACTTCGACCTCCTCGTAATCGAGTTCTGCTTCGTTCATCTTAAACCAAAGGCCCACCGTCACAGCTACGCATACCACAAATAACCCCCACAAAATGAAAACTTTTTTGCTCATTACAACATCCCTCTTTCTCTACAATTCTATCACAAATTCCCACATAATTCCACATAAAAACCCAAAACAGAACAATTCTATAACCAATCGTAATTGATATTGTGACTTATGCTTTTATACTCATCCTGTTTTATGAGATTTTTGACCGTTTTAGGACGAATATCTAAATTTTCGATTCCTTCTATATCGACGATTTCGAATCTATCCCATCCGTCATCGAGACTCAAAATGATATCGAAACTTTCAATTTCGGCATAATACACGAATTCTATCATGTGAAATTTCGTTTCCTTTACGATATTCTCTTCTACAGATACTAACCTATAATTTAACGTGACTCCCAGTTCCTCATTTATTTCTCTCGTAATAGCCTCTTGGGAATTTTCTATCAAATTCAATCTACCTCCAGGGAGCAGAAAAGCCTCATGGTCCGCAATCGCTTTCATGTGTGTCAAAATTACTCTTTCCCGCTTTTTATCTTTTATTATACAAGAGCTTCTAACATTAAATTTGTATTCTCCTATTTCAAACTTTATATCCATTCTAAAATCTCCTATAAATCCAAATCTCTTTTATTATACTATAAGAATTATCGCAAAAACAATCCAAAAACTAAAAAATCAGCATAATGCTAATTTTTTGTCCTATCGTTAGGTCTCAAGACTAACGACTTATTCTTGACCATCAAGAAATCGAAAGTATTGGTATACATATTGGATATTAATGTTTCATAAGAATATGTCGTATCGATTTGAGTATCTCCTCTTCTATTGGGATTGGCTACATAGAATTCTCCATTAGAATTGTTGACACTGGTGACCGCAATGTAATGTCCATAATTGGAAAATGTCCTCGGATGTTCTATTTTTCCTTTGGGCCCGACCAATATTAAGGCCATGTAATCGTATTTAATCATCTCGATAATCTCATCCCTTTTCAATTCGGGATGCTCGTAGCTGTACTTAATCAACCGATAATCGAGATTGAATTCGCTTCTTCTAGCCAGTTCTTGAAGCAAATATAGAAAACCTAACGTGGACATCCCCATTCGTCCGTTTTCTTTATTTGTATAAAAATCTATCGGATTCCCGTATTCATCCAATAGCATCAGCTTCGCGACCGTGATTGGATCTAAATCGTAACCGATGCTCGATAATATGGTCGCCATCGAAGCTACACCACATCCAAAATTTTGCAATTCCCAACCGGGAATTCCGTCTTGACCCTCCACATCGCTATACATATATTGTTTGTACCGTTTTGTATACTTTCTTCCGAAATTCGTTGGGTAGAATGATGTCGTATTTTTCGCTTGCTTCGCTCATATTTCATCTCTCCTTATTTTTCTCTTCTTTGTAGAGTAATCGTAAGTCCCATAATAATTTCCCTTTCGCATCGGCATATAGACTCGGCATGAACCTCCCTAATCTATACTCATATTTTCGCATACTGTGAGTAGATTTTATTGTAAAACGTCTAATCACTTATCTAGGTTTTACTTGCGATTCTCTACCTTTTTTTGGGTTTATCACAAATAAAATGACACCAATTTCTATTTATGATTGGCAGCTTTTACAATCGAACTTCAAATTATTATATAGCAAAACGATACACTTTCTCATGATTGACACCCCGTTTTTTTAAAAAAATATTATATAACTTATTTTCAGAATGTCAAATTGTATCGATTGATAGTCTACTCGTAACTTAGAATACTATCATCGAAGTAATTTCTTTATCAATCTTTCGTGAACGGGTCTTATAAAATCGACAATATTTTCACCGATTGCCTCTTCGAACGTAATCCATTTGACACCTTTGCTCTCATATTCCCTAAAAGCTAGTGTTTCGTTTTCATCAGCTTCCAACAAATACACGACATCCAAATGTGTATGGGCAGGTACATACTTTCCTCTTTTTATATGTCCAACCACGGGAGATGCTGAAATTGCATAAATAGAGTTATCTAATACTGCCGTTTTTAAACCGGTCTCTTCTTCCACTTCGCGTACAGCAACGGATAATAAATCGTCTTCTCCATCGGCATGTCCTCCCGGGAAAATCCAAGCATCATATATGTTGTGATAGACGACGAGCATTTTCGTTCTATCTTTATTTACCACAAAGGCAGAAGAAGCAAAATGTCCAAATTCATTTTCTCTAGTTAGAACATCATCAAAGCTATCGACCCATTTTAATATATATTCTTTAATCTTTTCTTCCGCCTCATCGAAAGGAACATAATTCTCTATTTGTTCTCTTAAATTCGTCATTTCTCCTCCTCATATAACCTTATCCATCCGAGTTTTAGCCATAAATCTATCTCTTCATAACACTGAACATCTCGAGCTGGCATCTTTAAAATGGTCAATTCGATATCTTTATTATAGACTAATTTCTGAGCAAGTCCAAAAGCTAATTCGGCAAATGCTTCCGCACCGATATATCCAACTTTCCCATTTTTATCTTCATTCATGATAAATAATATATCTGCTCTAGTTATATTTTCATAAAACTCAGTATGTATTTTTGGGTATAATTGTATAAAATCTTCCTTTTCGATTGGTCTTGGATAATCCAATACTTCATAATTCTTGCTTTCAAAGATTTTTAACCAATTATTTATTTCTTTTTGAAGTTTAGCACTGCCAGCAATTACTATCTTTTTCATCAAAACTCCTATGACATTTCGAGTATCTTTTTCACATTATCGTAAGCATTTCCAACTAACTGAGTAACTTTTGGCAATTCATAAAAGGCGACCGTGTTTTCGATGCTAAATTCCTCTTCTGTAGTTGAACATAAAAACACTTTTTTGTTTAAGGCCATGGCCATTCCTAGTTCGATGTGTGCTCCTCTTCCCGCTGGTAACAGTATAATGACGACGTCGGCCTCAACTATACCCTGCGATTCCAAGCCTGCATATCTTTTCATATCGTCCCTAGATGCATCCCCGTCGATACTTTTGACCCAGTCGTAAGTTTGCTCCCAATTGTTTTCTTTCAACAACTTTGCATAGCAATTTACCAACTTGCAATTTTTCATTCCGGATCCGACATAAAATTTCATTGTGATTCCTCCTCGTATATAAATAAAAATAATTCTGACTATTTTAAAAAATAAAATTAATGGAAAACGTAACATATATGTGTTACGTAAATAAAAAGCTAAAAATAGAAAAGCCCATTTTATGGGCATTTTTTCTTCATGGTGCCTCTAGTGGTCAGATACCGAACCCCTAGAATATTATTTATTCCACCTCAAGTACAACTAACTTATACTACATTATTTTTTATATTGGAACTGATTTATAACAAAAATATAACTTTTTTATAACAGATTTTTGAAGTTTTATATTATGCGTTTTGGCTCAAGTTTTAACATTTTTATCATTGTGGTATTTTCTGCTGAAGCATCCTGAATATCCTGCATTGACTCACGTTCCATCTCATCGCCCACACAACTCCAAGAAATCAAATTTGCTCTATCATACTCATTACTAGCAGTTAAAGTGGCTAGGCTA
>CAYYLF010000049.1:0-11891 GCA_964472425.1 uncultured Muribaculaceae bacterium
GGTCATTTACTAACATAAAATTTCACCTCCTATTTGTCATTATAACAGTTATATAGGCGATATATGGTCTATTTAAAATTTTACATTAATTAAATTTGGATTAAAATATTCTTCTAATATTTCGGCTTCTAAAATTCTTGTTAAATGAAATTGTCTCATATCGTCCTGTTCTTCCCAATAACAAGAACTCCACCATTCTCCTTGAAACAAGTATAATGATAATGGATAAACTATCCTTGTAGAAATCCCATGTTGCAAATTCTGGTATTTTATTTTAATTTTTTGATTATATTTAATGGCTTTACTGAATACATTATATTTTTTAATAATTTCATCATCGGTAAGTATTTTTTCATTTTTATTTTGATTATCGATAATAGCGTAATTTATTTTATCTTTCAATCCTTTTAATTCTTCAGTTAATTGATTGTCTCGGATTTTTGAAATGCAAGCATCAATCAAATTTATATCTCGCTTATTAAATTTTAAATTAGGTATAATAACATCTCTATTTAATACATAACCACCATAAGGTCCTCTGATAGTTTCTAAGTAAACACCAGCTTCTTCTAAAAATAATTTATATTCTCGAACAACTCTTTCGGAAACTTCAAGATACTCTGCTAATTCTTTTACACTATACTTTCTACCAGATTTTAATAGATTTATCATTACTAACATATTTGATAGTTTTGCCATTCTTATAACCTCACAGTCGCATAAATTATATCATTTTGGATTTAAAAAGTCTCGATATTTTCGAAACTTTTACTGAGATTTTAGCCCCATCTCAAGTGTGTACTCTAGTGAAGGGAAAGTTAAACCGAACCATAGGGGGTTCGGATATATACTTCGTGGTGCTACAAGAGGGACTTGAACCCCCAACCTGCTGATTACGATTCAGCTGCTCTACCAATTGAGCCATTGCAGCGGGACAATAAGTTTCATATGAAACTCAAGTACAAATCAATTATATTATAATTTGGTCTCATCCGTCAAGGACTAACTGCACATTTTTAAAGTGTTCGACACAGATTAAGCTACTCCGACCGTTTTCTCTTCACTAGCACTGAACACCAAACCGCGTTCGAGATACAGTCTTTCGATGTTTTTTGTAAGTTCCTGAAGCTTTACTCTCTTCTCCTCTTGCATAGTCACATCGGATTCCCTTACTACGCTCATCGACAAATCGTAAAGAGCTTCCACTTTTCTCGCATCATCCTTATCGACAGAATCGTAATTCAAAGCCGTCGTTCCAAATAGATTGGTCACTCTCTCCAGAAGGTCGATTAAATCCTCTTTGCCTCCGGCCAATCTCAACTTTCCGCACTCTTCGTCGAGCACGTCCGTCTTCTCCAAAAAAATCTTTCTGTCCATTTGTAAATCTCGTTCCATAAAAAACTCCTCTTTAGAAAATTTTACTCGCCCGGTTCCCACCGTGCAAATATTCCACATGGTAATACTATATTTTCATCTTCGACTTTTATTCCTAATTCATCTTTGACTATGCGGCCGGAATACTTCGTTTCGACCGTCATATTCAAGATGTTTTCGAGGACGCTCATCGAGAGCCCCGTCGTATAAGAATTGATGACAAACATCAAAGGATTATCTGATAACAATTCGGCTGTATCTCTAACCAAATCGAACAAATCCTCGTTTATGTCCCACACTTCCCCGCTCGAACCGCGTCCAAACGAAGGTGGGTCCATGATTATTATATCGTATTTATTTCCGCGTCTAATTTCTCTTTTGACGAATTTTTTTACATCGTCCACTATGTAACGAATAGGCCTATCTTCCAATCCGGAGGACTTGACGTTTTCCTTAGCCCAATCGACCATCCCGCGAGACGAGTCGACATGAACGACCGAAGCGCCCGCCGCCAAAGCCGCAACGCTAGCCCCACCCGTATAAGCGAACAAATTTAGTACTTTGACATCTCTTCCCGCTTTTTTAATTCTGTCCATGAGCACATCCCAATTCGATGCCTGTTCGGGGAAGAGCCCTGTATGTTTGAAGCCCATCAATTTCAAATTGAAGGTCAAATTTTTATAATGTATCTGCCAACACGAAGGAACGGTTTTGACGACGTTCCAACTTCCTCCACCTTTCGCACTGCGAACGTACTCTGCATCGAACTGCCAAGTCTTATCTTTGACACTAGGCCAGATTACCTCTGGGTCCGGCCTACACAAGACGATTCCGTTCCAACACTCGAGTTTTCGGCCGTCTCCCGTGTCGATTATTTTGTACTCATCGAAGCCTTCTATCGTCTGCATATCCGTCACCTCCCGTTATAATCCCTATAAATCGATTATACCACAAAAGAAAAAAAGTTGATAGATGAAATCAACTTTACATCGTCTTTTTTATGGGTTGCTCGCCGAAGTACTTGTCCATATCGACGAGACCTTTTTTGAGAGCATTCGTTCCTCTTTTAACCGATAATTCATCCTTTGCATTGAGCATATAATTCATACATTTCAACATATTTGTAGTACTTTCCAAATACTTGCGACAATAACCGAACGAACCCATTTGGAGATTATCCAATCTGCTCTTTACGAATTCGGTAGCTCTTGTTGCCCAATCGTTGACTAGAGAATACAACTCTTCCTCTTCCTTGGAAAAATTTATAGAAGAAAAGCGCGGACGATTGCTATTGTAAGCGAGTGGCAACATATATGCCATATGTTCGACATCCGAAATCATCTGTTCTAATGTTTCCGTTTCACTTTCGTATACCATCGGACTCGGAATTTGGACTGGTTCTGAAGTTTCGCTAGCCACATCCCGAGCCATAAGTGGAGGTTCATTCGTCGGTTCGACTTGGATGTTCGTTGGCCTCTCGAGAGGCTGCTTTTCTTTAACCTGTCCCAAAGGTGTTTCGCTCGCTTTCAATTTCGAAGAGAATGCTTGCGAAAAGTACAATTCTTCTCGGTTCAAAAGGGCTTTATAAACCTTAACTTCTTCCTTTCTCTCCTCCAAATCCCGGTCTGCCCGCCTCAACTCTTCGAAAGACAAACAGGTTTTGAAAAATGCGAGCAATTCGACATCCGTGACCTTCTCCTTATTCTCGAGGACGCGTTTAATCAACTTCGACAATCTATCCAAAGATGGCCGAAGTCCCAAATCATCTGGCATATTCGCCTGCCTTACAACTCCTTCTAAATACGACGCCAAGACGGGCAATCTTGACAACATCTCTTCTCTAGTCATACTAACCTTCCTTACTTTACAGATACTTCTCTATCTTCTTATACCCATCGTTCGCCAGTTTAGTTTCGGAAAGATCTTTGAATAACTCCTTCTGCTTTCTATCTAGTCTCGTAGGTATTATTACATCTATTATAACATACATGTCGCCTTTGTTAAAGGCATTTGTTCCAGAAAGTCCTTTTCCGCGCAATTTTAACCTATCTCCAGGCTGTGTGCCACTCGAGATATCGAGGACGACACTTCCCGAAATCGTCGGAATCTCCTTCTTGCAACCGAGCGTAGCTTCGGTGACCGTAATCGGCAAAGTGAGCATGATGTCGTTTCCTTCGCGTTCGAAAATGGGATGCGGCTTGACTTTGAATTCCAAATAGACATCTCCATTCGGCCCACCGTTTATACCAGCTCCCCCTTTGCCCGAAATGCGAATCCTATCGCCCGTGTCTACTCCGGCCGGAATTTCGACCGACAAGGTCTTCTCGGCCTTGATTTGCTTCTTTCCGCGACACTTCGAACATACAGATTCGAACGACTTCCCGGAGCCCCCACAAGTTGGGCACTCGCTCTCCGTTTGCATGACGCCCAAGATGGTTCGAGACTGAGTTACCACGCGGCCCCGACCGTTACAAGTCGGACAAGTCTTAGGATTGTGACCTCCGACTCCGTGACACTCTGGGCATTTCTCGTTTACCGTAAGCCTTATGTCTTGTTTACAACCCTCTATGGCGTCCATGAAATCGAGCTCGACTCGTAGAAGCAAGTCGTCGCCCTTTCTCGCCCGATTCCTGCTTCGGCCGCCTCCGCCGAACCCGAATCCACCTAGGAAGTCGGAGAACAAATCGTTCAAGTCGACATCTGACCCTTGGAATCCGCCGAATCCTCCACCGAATCCGTCGAATCCGCCAGCTCCCGCGCCGCCGTTTTCGAAGGCTGCGCTGCCGAACTGGTCGTAAGTCTTTCTCTTCTGTTCGTCACTCAAGACCGAATATGCCTCGCCTATTTCTTTGAACTTCTCGGCCGCATTCTCTTCTTTTGACACGTCCGGATGATACTTCTTGGCGAGCTTTCTGTATGCACTCTTAATCTCCGCGTCGCTCGCATTTTTGTCGACGCCTAAGACTTCATAATAATCCTTTTTAGCCACTTTCTAACACCTCGTATTTTCTTGCAATTCTCGCACCAACTCGTCGAAATATTCGAACGCGCTCGCGAGAACTGTTTCGCTTTCCATGTCGACTCCGGCCACTTTCAAAGATTCGACCGGACTCTTCGTCGAGCCCAACTTCAAGAACTCCAAATAGTTCTCTATGGCTCCGACTTTCCCTTCCAGTATATTTTTCGCGATTATGATTGCCGCCGCGTAGGCCGTCGCATACTGATACACGTAGAAGTTCATGTAGAAATGTGGAATCCTTTCCCATTCGTACTTGATAGCTTCATCGACGACTATGTTCTCACCGAAGTATTCCAAATTCAACTCGTAATACAAGTCGGACAACACTTCGTGCGTGAGAGTCTCGCCCGCGCTCGACATCTCGTGAATCCTACATTCGAAATCGGCAAACATCGTCTGTCTATATACGGCCGCTTTGAAATCCTGTATCAAATCATCGATGAGATACGCCCGTTCTTCGGCACTTTCTGCCTTGTCGATTAGATGCTTACTCAAAAGTATCTGATTGACCTGACTTGCCACTTCGGCCACGAATATCGAATAACCGTGGTCTCGGTAACTTTGATTGCTCATAGCATAATAATCATGCATGGCATGTCCGAGTTCGTGAATGAGAGTCGAGACGGATTCCAAAGTTCCATCGAACGACAATAATACGTAAGGATGCACTCCATAACACTTCGTACAATATGCGCCATTCCTCTTCCCGTCGTTCGCCGGAGAATCTATCCAGCCTTCACTGAAAGCTTTTCTTATAATAGCGACGTACTCATCGCCCAATACGGAAAGCGTATCTTCGATGAGCTCTCTCGCTTCGGGAAAAGTATACGTTCTATCGATGCCTTTAGAAGAAGGTGCGCCCGTATCGTATAGATGGAGTTCATTGACACCCAGCAACTCTCTTTTTATATTCCAGTACTTCGACAATGGAGCCACGTTCTTCTTGACGGTTCGAATCAAATTTTCTATGATGCTCTTCGGAATATCGTTCCCGTACAAGGAAGCTTCCAGAGCACTATCGTACCCGCGAATGCTCGCGAGCTTGTTGTTGGCATTTACTTCGGAAGCCAACAACTTTGCATAAGTATTTTTGAATCCGGAATACACTTCATAAAGTCGAGTAAATGCGTTCTTTCTCACCTCGCGATTCGAACTGGCACTCAGCTTGTGATAAGTCTTTTCTGTTAGCTCAATCGGCTCTCCATCCTCGCCTTTTACTTTGCCGAACTTCAAGTCCGCGTCCGTCAAAAACGAGAAGACTTCGTTCGATGACTCGAAAGTGCTCGACAAACTCGAAAGAACTTTCTCTTCCACGTCGGACAAGACGTGTCTCTTCATCCGATATATCTCTTTCAAAGACCTCTCGTAAGGTTTCAAATCCGCATTTTCTGATAGAAACTTCTCGACAACCCCGTAATCCGAACCCATGAGTTCGGGCATGACGAACGAACTCGCCTCCCCGCACTTCTCGTACAATCTAACCGCTCGGTCGTAGGTTACTTGAGCCTTAGTATCCCTCGTATCTTGGTCATTTTGGAGAAGCGAATAGACATATATTCTCTCTACTTTCTTACTGACTTCCTCATCGAATTGTAAGAATTTGAGTAAACTCTCAGCATCATCCAAAATGTGACCCTTGAACTTGTCATATTTGCTCAAAGACTTTTCTACATCCCCGTAATCTCGTTCGTAATCATCCGAAGTCGCATACAAATCCGTTATCTTCCATTTCAATTCGTCGGCATAACTGCTCCGCATATTTCCCATATATTTTTCTCCTTCATAACCCGATGAAAGTTCTAGTCTCCTAGAACTTTATCGTGCATCGCTTATTTTTCTTCGTAGTTTGCTTCTTTGACATTGTCGCCAGAATCGGAACTTGCTTCTTCGGCACTTCCAGCCTCTTGAGCAGCTTGAGCTTGCTTAGAAGCTTCTTCGTAAACTCTAGAAGAAATGCTTACTAGTTTTTCTTGGAGAGCATCCTTCTTCGCCTTGATGTCGTCGATGTTGCCCTTCTCGATGGCTTCCTTCGCATCTTTTATTAGACCTTCGAGCTCACTCTTTTCGGAGTCGCTTATCTTGTCTTTCAAGTCTTCGATAGAACGCTCAGCTTGGAAGACCATCTGGTCGGCTTCATTCTTCGCTTCGGCTTCGGCCTTGCGTTTTTCGTCGTCGGCCTTGTTCGCCTCGGCCTCTTTCATCATCTTCTCGACCTCTTCGTCCGTCAAAGTTGTATTTGAAGTAATCGTGATAGATTGTTCTTTATTCGTACCCAAATCTTTAGCTTTGACGTTGACTATGCCATTCGCATCGATATCGAAAGTAACTTCGATTTGAGGTACTCCGCGTCTAGCTGGAAGAATATTTCCGAGCTGGAAGTTACCCAAAGTCTTATTATCTGAGGCCATAGGTCTCTCACCTTGCAACACGTGGATGTCGACCGCAGGTTGATTGTCGACTGCCGTAGAGAACACTTGACTCTTGCTGGCAGGGATAGTCGTATTTCTAGGTATCAAAACTGTGAACACGTTGCCCATTGTTTCGATTCCCAAAGACAATGGAGTGACATCCAAAAGTACCAAATCGTCGACCTCACCGGTCAAGACACCACCCTGGATAGCGGCACCCTTCGCGACGACCTCGTCCGGATTGACGCTCTTGTTCGGTTCCTTGCCGAGCTCGTTCTTGACCAAATCTTGAATATACGGAATACGCGTAGAACCACCGACTAAGACTACTTGGTCGATATCCTTAGCATCCAACTTGGCATCCTTCAAAGCCTTTCTCACCGGTTCGCGAGTAGACTCGAACAAATCGTGACACAAATCCTCGAACTTCGCACGAGTCAAATCCAACTCCAAGTGAAGCGGTCCGTCTGAACCTTGACTTATGAATGGCAAGCTGATGTGTGCAGTAGTCATACCAGACAAATCTTTCTTCGCTTTCTCGGCTGCGTCCTTGAGTCTTTGCATAGCCATCTTGTCCTTGGACAAATCTATGCCGTTGTCCTTCTTGAACGTATCGACCAAATGGTTCATGATTGCATCGTCGAAGTCGTCTCCACCCAAGTGGTTGTTACCACTCGTCGACTTGACCTCGAATACGCCATCACCCAACTCTAGGATAGATACGTCGAACGTACCGCCGCCTAGGTCGTATACTAGAATAGTCTGAGTTTTATCTTGCTTGTCGATACCGTAAGCCAAAGCCGCAGCTGTTGGCTCGTTTATGATTCTCTCGACTTCCAATCCGGCAATCTTACCGGCATTCTTAGTAGCCTGTCTTTGTGCATCGTTGAAGTATGCAGGGACTGTGATGACGGCCTTCGTGACCTTCTCGCCCAAATACGCTTCCGCATCGCTCTTCAACTTCATCAAAATCTTGGCACTAATCTCCTCAGGAGTATAACTCTTGCCGTCGACTTCCGTCTTCTCTTTAGTACCCATCTTTCTCTTTATCGAATAGATGGTGTTGTGTGGATTCGAAATTGCTCCACGTTTGGCGACCTCACCTACTGTCTCTTCGCCGTTCTTGATTAAGACGACAGATGGAGTAGTACGTGCCCCTTCTGGGTTCACGATAACGTGTGGTTCACCACCTTCCAATACGGATACGCAACTGTTCGTCGTACCCAAATCGATTCCTATAATTTTACTCATAATTTATTTCACCTTTCCTTTTTCTTTATTTTTAGGCAATGTCTTTGCCCATTCTAGAAGAGCACTCTGTCTCTCGCTCAATTCTTTTGAGACATCTCTTCTCCGCCTCATCTTGCCGGTCTCATCGTAATAATCGACATCGGCTTCCAAAGTCCAATCGTCGTATCCCGAGGTGGACACGAAACTCTCCAAACGGAACCCTTCCGGTATTCGTTCGAAGTCGTACTTCTCTTTGAAGGCGACGTACACGTGAGAAGCGAGCCTTTCGCTCCATACGTCGAATCCGTCGTCTCTTATTTCGATTATTCTCTTGTGCTCGTCGTTTTGGCACTCGGCTAACTCGCTCAAGGGGACATCCTGATAGAGATAAAATCCCGGATTGTAATGTCCTGCACAACAAGCGAAAGTCTCGTATCCGAGTTCGTTCAACTTGGCGATTGCCGAGGCAATCTCGGCGTCGCACGGTATGAACTCCGTCAACTCGTCGAAAACCTCGAAATTCTTCTTACTTATGTAATATTCCATACGAGAGCCTAGTCGTTGATTTTGACCATAGCCGGTCTCAAAATCTTATCTTTGTACATGTAACCTTTTTGCAATACTTCGACGACCGAATGTGGCGCCTTGTCGTCGTAATGTTCGACCAATATGGCTTCCATGACTTTCGGGTCGAATTCTTTGCCCAAACAGTCGATTTCGACGACTTCGTAACTTCTCAAAATCTCGAGCATGTTCGTATACATCATCTTGAAGCCTTCCAAGAATTTGCTAACTTCGTCCGTCAAATCCTGGTCGTCCATCTTGATGGCTCGCTCGAAATTGTCGCATACACCGACGAATTTGAGAAGCAACTCCTCGTTACAATACTTGAGCCTCAAAGAAGTCTCTTCCTCTTTCCTCTTTTTGAAGTTGATGACTTCGGCCTGAGCCCTCGCACACTTGTCCGTTAACTCGGAGACTTGCGCCTTCAACTCCTCTACTTCCTTGTTCCCCTTTTTACTTTTCTTTTCCTTTTCTTCGTGCTTTGCCGTCTTCGCAGCTTCTTCGTTTTTATCTTGCACTTGACTCACCTTTC
Source organism: uncultured Muribaculaceae bacterium (assembly GCA_964472425.1). GTDB lineage: Bacteria > Bacillota_I > Bacilli_A > RF39 > UBA660 > RUG11867. The sequence continues at coordinate 9,128 of CAYYLF010000049.1, forward strand.
TATCTGGCTTTTCAAGAACTCGAGTAAAGTCACGACCCTATCGTATTCCATTCTAGTTGGACCTATGATGGCAATCGTCCCTTCCTCGCCGTTCGCCTTGTAACTCGTCTTGACGACCGTCACATCCTTGTCGAACTCGCTCTCTTCGCCGATGTATATGTTCACTCCTTCGTCGTTGGATTCGATTCGTTTCACGATTTCGTAATCCTCCAACTTTTCCATGATATTCTTGACTTTGTCGACCTCGTCGAACTCCGGCTGCTTCAGCATATTCGTACGTCCACCGAAGAACACATTTCCATTGCGTTCGGCAAAATCGTTGAACACATTTTGGAACATATTGTACACACTTTCATATTCTTTGATTATCGATGCTATACGAGGTTTGATTTCGAACTCCATCTTTGCATTCACTTCGCCGATAGGAGTACCGACCAAATGCTTGTTGATTATCTCGGAAACGCGAACTATTTCGCTCACATCGACGTCGCTCGGTATGAGCACTTGCTTGTTTTCGACGTGACCATTCGACACGACGAGCAAAGCTACTACCTTCTTGTCATCTATCGGAATGATGTTCAACTGTTTGAGTGTATTGTACTGTGAATCCTTTCCCAAGACTATACTCGTGTAATTCGTAAGTTCACTTATTATCTCCATACACTCCCTGATGGCATCCGATAGTACGAGTTCGTTGTTCGCGAATATCGTCTGCAACTTGAGCATCTCTTCGCCGTTTAATTCTTTCGGCCTCATGATGTTCTCGACATAGTACTTGTACCCGGCTTCCGAAGGTATTCGCCCACTCGAAGTGTGCGTCTTCTCGAGATAACCCAACTCCTCTAATGCACTCATCTCATTTCGAATCGTCGCACTAGAACAATTGAGTTTCTCGACCAAAGCTTTCGACCCGACCGGTCTCGCATCCTTGATGTAACACTCGACTATTTCCTTGAGTAACAACTTCTGTCTTTCGTTCATAATCGTAACCTCTTTTAGCACTTCATAATCTCCAGTGCTAAAACAATTATATGACAACCCTTGGCACTTGTCAACCAAAATTGCTAAACTTTTGTTAAATTTTACTTTACTATGACTTTCGATTTGTGTCTAGAATTGAACCTTCGCTCGAAAACGTGCATGAATTCGGGTCTCTGTCCTCGCGTATCGACGACCACGCGTTCGATTCCATATCTTGCCATGATATTGTCGACCCGTCGTTCTAGCCTCCCGACCAAATTCTCGTCCAACTCATCTTCGACATACACGTAGAGAGTATCCTTCCTATATATAATATCCATAAGCATTCACCTAAATTATCATAGCAAAAAAGAGTACCAAATTGTACTCTTTCGACAAGAAGTGTAATTTTATGTGAATTTTCAATCTAAATGCCCGTTTTGGATTTGACGGGCACTTAGGTTGAGACAATTATCATCTGAGGTAGAAATACATGATATGGTAAAAACGGGCTGTTAACTTGAGACAACCCGTTTTTTGGTGTAAATTTCATACTAATTGGTAAACTCATTTTTGTGGGTTTTTAACTTGGGACAGATAAATAGTGGGATAGACGCGGGTATTTAACTTGAGAAGTCACCATCGACGTCAATCATATAATAAAAGAGACTCCGAAGAGCCACTTTTGCGTAAATTATCCGTTATACTACGACTATGTTAGACTCAGTCAATGATGAATTATCTAAAACCCATTGTTTCATAGCATCTTTTGAAACGAATATCTTAATCGTGTTCGAAACGTATGCGAGCATTTCCGTTTTTTCTACGATTGAATTTACATCGAAATTAGTTAAGTTTAGTTCTTTAAGTTTGTTGCAATTATAGAACATTTGAGCCATATCGGTTACTTTATTCGTTTTGAAGTTTTCTAAACCTTTTATTTCTTCTAATTTATTTTCAAGTGGTGATACACCACTATGAGCCATGGAAAACATTTCATTCATATTTGTAACATTTTCCGTATTGAAGTTGCTCAAATCTAAAGTTGTCAAACTAACACATCCAGAAAACATCCATTTCATGCTAGTTACTTGACTTGTATCGAAATTATTTATGTTCAATTCTGTTAATTTTCTACATTGCCCAAACATACTTTCCATACTAGTTACTTTACTTGTCTCAAAGTGACTAACGTCAATTGATGCTAGATTGGTACACCAGTCGAACATTTGACTCATGTTTGTAACATTACTAGTATCAAAGTGACTAACGTCAATTGATGCTAGATTGGTACACCAGTTGAACATTTGACTCATGTTTGTAACATTACTAGTATCAAAACCATTACCAAATGTTATCGATATTAAATTATTACATTCATAAAACATCCTGGACATATCTGTAACGTTACTTGTATCAAAATTACTTAAGTCTAAGTTTACTAAACTTCTACACTTCATAAACAAACTCTCCATATTAGTAACGTTGCTAGTATCAAAATTATCACCGAATGTTATCGATGTTAAATCATTGCATTCATAAAACATATGATACATGTCAGTTACATTCCTCGTATCAAACCCGCTCAAATCTACATATTTTAACTTATTACACATACCAAACATATCATACATATTAGTCAATTTAGGAGTCATAGATTTATTAGGAAATTTTATAATTTGTAGATTACTTTCTATAGAATTATCATTCCACCACATGCTAAACATCCTAGAAATATCTGTTACACTACTTAAATCGAAATTCGTCATATCTATAACTTCTAAAGAAGTGCATTGATTAAACA
>CAYYLF010000050.1:0-11781 GCA_964472425.1 uncultured Muribaculaceae bacterium
AGGTGACTTCTCAAAGTAAATGCCCGCGTCTATCCCAGTGTTTATCTGTCCCAAGTTAAAAGCCCGTCTAAATAGTCAACTGGCGATTATCACTTATGAACAAGAAAAAATGAAAGGTCTCAAGTTAAATGCCCACCTTAAAGTGATTAAAAATACACGTGAAGTTATTCCAATTTCCTCTTGACTTGAGCCTCTTTAAATCGATGATTATTCGGCATTGCATCCGAACTCAAGAAACCTTATAGATACCTTAAGATAAGGGGACTAGGCTGTTTTTCTTTGAAAACATTAATCCCTCTACATATGCTCAAAAGTTTCTTCTCGCCGAATGCAAACAAGCCTATCATCGATTTACTCAAGTCAAGAGTTTTCTCGGCATAAACTTTACGTGAGATACTACAGGTTATCTACCGTTGGGCAATACATTGTCTCAAACTAAGTGCCCGTGGTTTGTCTCAAACTAAATGCCCGTTTTTGATTTGACGGGCATTTAGTTTGAGAATTCACAAAATTACGAGATAACGCAAAATTTATCTTGTTTTTTATGTGTCTTTGGTGTATTATAACTTCTAAATTTAGGGGGACAGGTGTTTGGTCTTCCGTCAGAGGGTTAGGGGATTATAGTGAAGACAAAGAGAATCGAAATACCACAAAAGGCTATAGATTACGTATTCGAAGAGTATCCAATATTTTTAGAGTATACGTTGGAGGATTTTATTTGGGACGACGAGTTAGAGGCACAGGAAATAAACATGAATCCGTATTCGCTTACTTTCTTTATCAAGTCGTTGTTTTGTAAAAATTCGAATGCCATCTATTTGAGTTCGTTTATCAATTTTTTTGAGGATTTATCTTTTTCGACTTTGGAGAATCCACATCGTTATAGTACTTGTTCGCATGCAGTCACTTTGTACATTTTGAAGATGCTCGAGCGGACAGGAGCGGTCAAAATTATCGAGTACAACGTCGTTTCTGCTTCGCAGGGAGTGGATATATACCAATTAATCAACACCAACAAGAAGAGCAAATTGAAAATGTACAATATTCTATTTTATAAGTTACGCAGCTTGAGGAAGGAAGATATTGCCATAATCGAGCGAATCGAACGGACTTTGCACATCGCCAAAAGGCAGATACGGTTCGGTATGCACGATAGTGTACTTTGTACGAAGCTAGGTCGTCTGGAGATTTTGAAGTGTATATTCACAGGTCACAGTTTTTCTCAGTTTCGAAAGAATATCACTTATTGGAAAGAGGATGAGGGGTTCGAAGAAGATTTGACGAACGTCATATGTTCTTTGAAGCAGCCGAGTAAGAGGGCAATCAAATAAGAGACACGAGGTCTCTTTTCATTTTATGTAGCCTATACTTTTGAGACTACTTATCAGTCTAGCTCTGTCTTTGTAGCCGCGAATGCAATCGAAGGTTTCGTTGTTACGAACGAAGAGAGTAAGAGGAGTTCCAAATCCCTTGCTCAAGTCGACATCTTCACCAGTCTTGGAACACTTGGCTGGGATAGTCAGTCCGCTGTTTAGAACGGCATTGTAATCCGTCGTCGTAAGAGCGGCCATGTCGACGTATTGAATTTCGAGTTTATAGATGTCCGCGACTTCGGTTAGAATGGGTGCATATTGTTCACAGTAGTAACAGCCTTTGCGGCCGAGGACTAAAAATGTATTGGTGTCTGGGCGCGCGATTAGTCTTGCGAACTCGGCGTAGGTAGTAATCGTTTTTAGGCCTGGATTTTCGCTCGCATTTTCGCCGGCATCTCCCATGTCGTCGAGGTCGTCTTTAGGCATGGTTGGTTGGTTATCCGAATTCGTTTGGCCTGTTTGGGTCGCATTTCCATTCGAGACCGCGTTCGGATTGGGCACGTCCACAGTTTTGAAGATACGGTCTTTGTTGATGAACGTGTATACGAATGTCAAACCAAGCATGCAGACGATGAGTACAATCAATAATTTGCTAATCACATTCTCGTTATTCATACTAATCACGTTATAATAGTAACATTTTTTTGTCGATTTTGCTACCCCTTTATGCGAAGTTTCGATTTGACTTTAGATAGGCTAGTCATTATAATGGAGTAAAGAGGTGCAAGCTGTATGGACGAGATAAAAGAAAATTCGATAGTCGTGGTCGCGGATGCGTATAAAGAAAAATTTATAGAGGATTTCAGGCGAAGACACAGCATGTTTGCCGTGATGGTGCTCGGATTGGACGAGTTCAAAAAAAAATATTATTTCGATTATACTAGTGAGGCTGTTTTCTTTGTCCATGAGAAATTAGGTGTGATAAAAGAAGTTGCTCAAATGTATCTTCGAAATCTCTATTTTTTAAAAGATGGAGTAACTTCGACGAAGGTCGATTTTTTGAGAGAGTTGAAAAACGATTTGGACGAGAGAGGGTTGCTCATTTACGACGTCCAATTTAGAAAGTTTTTGGAAGGTCGCGAAGTGGTCCTCTATGCTTTATCTGAAGTCGACAAATTTTATACGAGGATGTTCGATGAGGTTAAGAGTCGAACAAATGTGGTCACAGTCTGCGAGAAAGAGGGAGAATGTACGCGAAAACCTCTTTATAGATTAGCAAACCGCGATTCGGAAGTGGCGTTCGTCGCGGCACGGATTGCCGATTTTTTGAAACGGGGAGTACCTATCGACAACATCAAATTGGCGAATGTCGGGGATGATTACCATTTTGCTCTCGCCAAAACGTTCAAAGAGTTTCACATACCCGTCGAGCTAAAGAGTTCCGCCACTATCGCCGGGACCGTTTTGGTATCGAAATTCGAAGAGTTTTATTCGGACGATATGGAAGAAGCTTTGAAAAGGCTCGAACCATATGTGAAGGGCGAACAAGGCGAGTACATATACGGAAAGATTCTTTCGGTTTTAAACGATTATTGTTGGTGTAAAAATTACACGGATGTGAAGGAATTCGTTTTAAAGGATATTCGAAAAATCGAGACAAAGCCAGTTACTTACAAACATGCGGTTCGAACGATAGATTTTGTATCTCAAAAAATTTCCGAAGATGACTATGTGTTTTTGTTGAATTTTAATCAGGGTGCGATTCCTAAGAGCAAAAAGGACGAAGATTATCTTCCAGATGAGACGAAGGTGAAGTTAGGTCTCAGCGACTCTATCGACATCAATAAAAGATTGGTGGCGGCAATTCGTCACAAAATCGCGACGAGCAAGAATTTAATCGTCAGTTATGCTGCGCGTGACCTCAAAGGAGAACTCTACCTTTCGAATGCTTACGACGAGAATCTGTTTGAAAGTGGCCAGGGAGAAGTGTCGTGGGAGCATAGTGACGACTACAATAGGCGAGTGCTTTTATCGAAAATGGACGAGTTTAAGAAGTACGGGACGACGAGCGACGAGTTGGAGATTCTTTTGAATCATTATAAAGATGAACCTTACGGCACGTTCGACAACAGTTTCAAGGGAATAAATAAGGAAGCTTTGCGAGAGTTTTTGGAAGGAAAGTTGACTTTGTCTTATTCGAGCATGAACGATTATTACAAATGTTCTTTTCGGTATTATTTGGATTATATTTTGCGCGTCGACAAATTTACCGATTCGTTCGCGACCGTGACGGGGAACATTTTCCACGAGGTACTTTCGAAGTGCTTCGACGATGGATTCGAATTCGAGAGGACTTGGAATGGGGCCATCGGACATACGGAGTTCGAGTTTGGAAACATGGAAAAGTTCTATTTGGGTTTGCTCAAGGAAGAGTTAGTTTTTATCATCGAAAATTTGAAAAGACAACTAGAGTATACGAGTTTGAATAAAGCTCTTTATGAGCAAAAGATAACGGTTCCTTTGGATGACGAAGGGAATATCATCTTTAAAGGTTTCGTAGATAAAATCTTGTACGACGACGAGGGTGAGGAGAAGGTCGCGGCGATTATAGATTACAAGACGGGAAATCCCGAGTTGAACATAGACAATCTCATATACGGCTTGGATATGCAGCTGCCAGTCTATGCGTATCTTCTCAAGAATTTCGAGCCTTTAAAAGATGCATCCATCGGAGGATTTTATCTTCAGAAGATTTTAAATGGAGCGAAGGACCCAGAGGCGAAGGCGAGTGCATTGAAGCTACAGGGGTATTCGAACGCCAATCCGCGAATTTTAGAAAGAGTCGACAAGACTTACGAGGACAGTTCGCTCATCAAATCGATGCGCACGACAAAGGGAAATTTTTATTCTTACGCGAAGGTTTTGAATGATGCTCAAATAGAGAAGATGACGACAATCGTGCGCGAGAAAATCGGAGAAGCAGCCAAAAATATAATGGAGGCAAACTTTCAAATCGATCCCAAGGAAATTGGCGGGGCCAACAAGGGATGCGAATATTGCACGTATCAAGATATATGTTATAGAAAGAATAAAGATATCAAAAAGCTGGACAAGAAGAGAAAAGAAGATTTTTTAAGAGGTGATGAGGATGGCTTGGACTAAGGAACAGACCGAAGCGATTGAGCGAGGTGGGTCGAACATAATCGTAAGTGCCGGGGCCGGTTCAGGAAAGACAGCCGTGCTTTCAGAACGCGTGATATACAAACTAATGCACGGCGTGCACGTGGACGAGTTGTTGATTTTGACTTTTACACGCGCCGCGGCCGAAGAGATGAAAGATAGAATTCGAGATAACATCAAGGCGAAGCCGGAATTAAAGGAGGAACTCGATGCTCTCGAGTCGGCATACATTACGACGTTCGATTCTTTCGCTTTGTCGGTCGTCAAGAAGTATCATTATCTCGCCAACATCACAAACGAAATAGCTATTTCGGATGAGTCCATCGTGACATTAGAGAAGGATAGAATCATAGATCGAATATTCGACGAGGCATACGTGCGTGGCGACGAAGGTTTTTGTAACCTTCTCAAAAGGTTTACTTTGAAAAATGATATGCCAATAAAAAGAGCCGTTTCGGCTTTAATCAAAAGTGTCGATTCTTATCTAGATAGAGACGGTTATCTTCGATATCTCAGGGAAGACTTTTTTTCCGACAGCAATTTGGATAGCATCATAGATGATTTTGAAGCGTTGGTGCTTTCGAAGAAGGATACTTTGGCTTTGGAGCTCACCAATGCCTACCCATATTTTGAGGAAGCGTTCAAAGATAAAATGGATGCGGTAGTTTTGCCGATTTTAAATGCGAAGACTTTGGAAGAGATATCCGCGTTTAAGGGAGTGCGTCTTCCCAATTTGCCGCGGGGGAGCGAGGATGAAACGAAATTAGCGAAGGAACACGTCAAGGCCGCGATGGACGAAATGTTTGACCTTTTAAATTTGGGTAGCAAAGAGGAAATAAAGACGGCTATTTTGGGGACAAAGGAAACTGTGGTCGCATTAGTCGAGTTGTTAGAGCGTTATTACGAAAAGTTAGATGACTTCAAGCGGAAGAATGACATCTTTACGTTTAACGATGTGGCGACTTTAGCTATCAAAATTTTATCCGAAAACGAAGAGGCGCGACTCGAACTCAAGAGCAAATTCAAAGAGATAATGATCGATGAGTATCAAGATACGAACGACGTGCAAGAGCGTTTTATAAGTATGATAAGTGAAAATAACGTCTACATGGTCGGCGATATCAAACAGTCGATTTATAAATTTAGGGGTTCGAATCCCGGCATTTTCAAGGATAAGTACGATAGGTTCTCGTCCGGGAACGGTGGGGTGAAGATAGACCTCATCAAAAACTTCAGGTCGAGAAGTGAGGTGCTCGAGAACATCAATGCAATTTTCGATTTGTTGATGGACGATTCTTTGGGAGGGGCAGCTTATACGGTGTCCCACGAGATGGTATATGGAAACACGAGTTACGATATGGCTCGGATGGAAAGATTCGATTACAATTGTGAGATTTTGGAGTACGAACCGGACGAGGATAAAAAGTTTTCGAATACCGAGATAGAAATCTTTGCAATCGCAAAAGATATAAAGAGAAAGATGGATACGAAGGCTCAAGTCTTCGACAAAAAAACGGGAGCTTTGAGGCCTTTCCGTTATTCGGATGCAGTAATCATTTTGGATAGAAGTACACATTTCGATTTGTACAAAACTATTTTCGAGTACATGGGAATTCCTCTTACTATCTTGAAGGACGAAAAGTTGAATACCTCGATGGAGACTTATCTTTTCAAGAATATAATCGATTTTATCATTCGGATACAAGAGAAAGATTACGGGACGGAGTTTAAATACGATATACTCAGTCTCGGGCGAAGTTTCTTGTACGAATATACGGATGACGATTTGTTTACGATGATAAGTAATGGCAAGTATTGGGATAGCAAAATGTATCAGGATTTTGCGAAAATCGGCGATATAAATGCGATGAGCATCGAGGAATTGTTGGATGTCATAGTTGCCAAGACCGAGATTTATTCGAAGTTGTACAAAATCGGCGATTACGAAAATATAAATTTGAGAATCGGCAAGCTGTTCGAGATGGCCGCGTCTCTATCTAAACTCGGGTACACTATCTACGATTATCGAGATTATTTGGCGGATATAATCGAGAAGGGTTTGGAAATCAAATATACGGCTTTCACCGGGGAAGCCGATTCAGTCAAGATTCTAACCATTCACAAATCGAAGGGTCTAGAGTATGCGTTTTGTTATTTTGCCGATTTGGATCACAAGTTCAATACGATGGAGCTGAAGGATAAATTTATAAGCAATTCGCGGTTCGGAATAATCGTCCCCGTGTCGATGGAAGACGCTGAGGATGAGAATTCGGTTTTGAAGATTTTGTATAAGTCTCTTTTCATGCGGGAAGAAATCGGCGAGAAAATAAGACTCTTCTATGTCGCTCTTACGAGGGCTCGCGAGAAGTTCACCATCGTCATACCACGGAAGGAGACCGTCAAGCTCGAGAAGAATCGGGTTGGGGCAATCGAGGAGATAAGGCGACTCAAGTTCAAGGGGCTAATGGATTTCGTTTATGCTATTCGCGATTATTTGGGAACTTACTTCCACGAGGTCGAAAAGGAAGAATTGGGCCTTACGAAAGATTACCTTTACAATAAGGCTTTGAACAAGTTAGAAATCAATAAAGAGGTGCAGGCGTTCGAAGTTTGCGAGCTTTCCATACCGTACGAGACGAGTGAACGGAAGAGATTTTCTAAGGATTTGCCGGAGTTATTGAGTAAGGAAACGGTCGCGAATATGAAGTTCGGAACAAAAGTTCACGAGATTTTGGAGTTTACCGACTTTGCGCATTACGATGCGTCTTTAATCGAGAACAGATTCATTCGTTCGAAAGTCGAAGCTCTCGTGTATTCGGATTTTATGAGAGATGTGGATAAAGCTAAAGTTTTCCACGAGTACGAATTCGTCTATGAGGATGCCGGGACGACTTACCACGGAAGCATAGATCTCATGCTCGAATACGAAAATCATATCGATATAGTGGATTATAAACTCAAGAATACGAGCGACGAACATTACTTGGCTCAGCTTGCTGGTTACAAGAATTATATCGAGACCATTTCGAACAAACCGGTACATACGTATTTGTATTCTATAATCGATGAGAATGTCGTGTCTTTGGATAAATGACTTTCTTTATATTGCTAATAATAAGTCATTTATAAAAATGTTCTTAAAAACTTGTTATTGCAAGTTTTTTTGATTTACCTTATAATCATAATAGGTGATTTTATGGACGCGAATACATTGATTCAAAATCTCTACAATCTTAAAATCAAATTATCCGACCTTGCGAGGTCTCTTTGACTTAGAGGCGAAAAAGAAGAGAATCGACGAAATAGAGGCCGCTCTCAAAGAACCCGAAGTGTGGAACGATGTTTCGAAGATGACGGGGCTCAATCGAGAGTTGACGGGATTAACAAATGCGATTTCAAAATTCGATTCGCTCGAGAGTGAAACTTGCGAATTATTGGAATTGATTCCACTTCTGGAAGGTGAAGATTTGACCGAGGTAGAGGAATCTTATAAGAAATTACATGGTCAATATGAGGAATTGGAGATAACTTCTCTTTTGAATGGAGCTTACGACGCTAAGAGTTGTTATTTAGAAATACATCCGGGTGCAGGGGGAACAGAAGCTTGTGACTGGGCTAGTATGTTGTATCGGATGTATACGATGTTTTGCGAGAAGAACGATTACACATACAAAATAATCGATATGCAAAAAGGAGAAGAAGCGGGCTTGAAATCCGTGACTATCTTGATAAGCGGATATTATCCGTATGGTTATTTTAAAAGTGAAAACGGAGTTCATCGCTTGGTTCGAATCAGTCCTTTCGACTCGAATGCGAGAAGGCATACTTCTTTTGCGAGCGTTTCGGTCATCCCCGAGGTGGACGACGCGATAGACATAGAAATCAAGGAAACGGATTTGAAAATCGACGTATACCATTCGAGTGGGGCCGGCGGTCAATCCGTCAATACGTCGAATTCGGCCGTACGCATCACACACTTGCCGACAAAGACAGTCGTCACTTGTCAGGTGGAAAGAAGCCAGCAACAGAATAAAGCTATTGCAATGCAGATGCTTAAAAGCAAGTTGTATGCGATGGAGAAGGCGAAAAGAGATGCCGAGAAAGAGTCTTTGAAAGGCGATATAGTCGATATAAATTTCGGTTCTCAGATAAGAAATTACGTCTTGGAACCTTATAAACTCATCAAAGATGTGCGGACGAATTATGAAACATCTAATGTCGGGAAAGTCTTAGATGGCGATTTGCTTCCATTTATGGAGAGTTATTTGAAGAATAAAGGGTGAATTAAGTTATGAAAAATTTCATGAGGTATGCGAAGATTTTTTTGGGATGCTCGCTTATCGCGATTTCGTTGGATTTGTTTTTTGTCGGTAGCGACATAATACCGGCGGGAATATTCGGTTTGTCGGTTTTGTACGATGCTTGGACGGGATGGGGGCTCGCCATCATAGTTGCAATAGCGAACATTTTGTTTTTTGTCTTAGGTTTAGTCGCCCTTCCTATAAACAAAGTTAAAAAGGCCGTCGTACCGTTCATTTTGATACCTTTACTTTGTTATTTAGCTAAAGACATCGGAAACGTCGTAAATCTCGGATTAGTGGACCCTCTTTTGAAGACTTTATACGGAGGAGTGCTAGTCGGACTCGGGTATAGATTCATATACAAAGAAAATCATTATGTGAGTGGTTCCGACATAATTGCGAATATCGAGAAGGCTATAGTCGGTTCGAAGCTCAATCTCATAAATTATTGCTTGGATGGAGCTATGCTCGCGGTCGTGGTGTATTTTCAAGGTTTAGAAAGCGCGATGTATTCTCTTTTAGCAATTATGGTTATCGAAACCTTATCTAAACGGGCGTCCTTGGGGACGAGCGATTCGAAGGTTTTTTACATCATCACAAAAAAGGACAAAGAGGTTCGAGAGTTCATTATCGACGAACTTCACTATACTCTCACCGCGTTCGATGTGAAGGGCGGATTTCTAAAAACTAAAAACACCGTTTTGATGAGTGTCATACCCACTAAAGATTACTACAAACTTCGTGAGGGGGTAAAAATGATAGACCCAAAAGCGTTCATTTCGATTACAGATTCGTACGAAGTCGTAAATGCGAGCAAAAATAAGTTGTAAAAAGAGGAGAATAGTTGGTATAATAGGTATAGGAGGTTAGAATAGAATGGACAATGAAACAAAAGCAAAGCAGATAGCACAAGAATTTAGGTTGTTGGCTTCTGGCGATGGGTATTTTAAAAGCGATTCCGGCGAATATAAAAGTCATCAAACTAAGGAAGTTACGGATGACGAGAATTTTATTATAAAAATTCAAGTAGCGCATGCACTTTGGGATGAGGCTTCTAAGCAAGTTCAAAATGAAGGATTGAATGCCCGCGAGGTAGATGCGAGGTTGGTAAAGCTCATTATGACTTACGGTCTCGATGGTGTGGTAAGTGCTGACCAGCAAGGAGAAATTTTGCATTCGATTTTGAACAGTAACGGATATTATCAAGAGACTTTTACGAACAATACGGCTAATCAGACTACTTACGAGTTGTTTACTACTAAAAAAGACTTAGGCGAAATACTAATAAAGTACATGGAAAGGCAACTCGGCTTCGAAGTTCAGAATTACGATGTCAAAATTGAGCAGGGCGAAATTGTCGGAAGATACCGCCTGACAGTCAGTTATAATAAAGTACCTATAGTCAGGAAGTCCGATAACCAATCTACTCAAGGCGCTATAAACAGTGATGGGAATGATTCAAATGTTATAGACACTACGCTGGGCGATGGCATCAAAAATGATAGAGACAGTTCAGCAGTTAAAGCTGGACAAAATGGTAAACAAGAAACTTCTTGGGATATAGTAGCATCAGTCAAAAAAGGTATAAGCTCTTTCTTGTCACTTTTCTCTAAAAAAGAGAAAAAGAAAGAAAACACTCAAAGTGCCGAAGGCGAGAAATCAACTGAAGCTCAAGCTCAAGCGGCAAATACGCAAGAGGATGCTGTGGCTCCAGAGATTACTCAAGTTACGGAGGCAAAAACTGTCGAGAATAAAACTCAAGAAGAGCCGGATGCTATTGGAATTTCTGCACAAAGTGTCGTACTTGAAGAAGCAGATTTTGCGAGGGGTCTTTCTAATGCTAAGACAGAGGAAGAAAGACAACTTTGGATGTGCTTGCAATATTTGAGCTCTGAAAAAGGTCGCGAAGAGCTAGACCACATGTATGAAGATCTTCAGAAAGCTCAAGATGAAAACAATGTGCTTTTGGCAAACAGTATAGTTGCCGGACTCGATAAAATGAGAATGGGCAAATCTTGGGAAGAACTTCGCGAATTGCAAGTCAATCTAGCAGGAGCATTTGCCGAACTCAAGAAAGCAGAAGCAGCGGGAGATATCACTACTGCTCTCGGATTGGAGTCTGTCATTTCGACGATGGTCGCTGTTAGCAGTAAACAGGAAAAAGAATCTTCAAAAACTATGTAATGAGCGATTAAAAAATGATATAGAAGTATGTAGTTTTCTATATCATTTTTGTATGTTTTAGTTGTCTTTAAAAGAGCTTATAATATTCTCGACTTCCCTAACAGATAGATTTGCATATTTACTTATCACTTCGGTCGAAAGTCCATCTTCGAACATATTCTTAATGAACTTTCGATTACCAAGTTTCAATCCTTCTTCACGACCTTCTTCTCTGCCGCGTTTTAGTCCTTCTTCGCGACCGATTTTTCTTTCGGCATCCAACGATACTCGCTCGCGAGTATACGACTTCATAAAGTTTGAAGATTTCTCAGCTTTTTTTGCTTCGTCTGTGTATCTTTCCAATTGGTCATCACCTCGTGCTATTCGTAAGGCTTCTTTATGGTCCGTCTCGGCCATCGCCAGCAAGGTCCTTCCGAACTTCCCTACGTCGCCACCATTGTACCATATCTTCTTGTATAACGGAAGAAAAACGTGGACTCTCACCTTCTTAGAATATGACAATTGATTGTCAGTCTGATTCCAGAATACCAAAACCGGCTCATCGATTTCTTCGTAGTAGAAGTTGTTGAGAGAAATTAAAATCCTTAATCATCGAGAAAATAAGAAGTTTAATTGTTTAGAGATTCGATAATACCTTCGATTTCCTCGATAGATAATTCGGAACATTCACTTATAGTTTCGATATCGAGACCTTTATCTAACATGTTCTTAATGAATTTTTGATTACCAAGTTTCAACCCTTCTTCTCGTCCTTCTTCGCGACCGATTTTTCGTTCGGCATCCAACGATACTCGCTCGCGAGT
>CAYYLF010000051.1:0-11467 GCA_964472425.1 uncultured Muribaculaceae bacterium
TACTTTCCAGTTCCTTTTTTTGAGTCGACGTCGCAAAGTATGCGAATGAAACCGAGCCGATTGCAAGAATACATAGGGCTATGAGCATTATTCCCAAAATTCGCTTGTGCTTAAAATGTCTATTCTTTAATGGTTTCCCTACTCGCAAATTGCCTTTGATTTGAGGCAATCCATCAAGTTCTTTGTCTTTGAAATTCATAAATCTCCCTCACTTCTCTTAGTATGACACGAGAAAACATTCTTTATTCTCTCACATCAAATACAAATATACGGTTGTAATATACTTTGTATTACAAATTTGTATCTTATCTTGTATTACAATAATGATATCATATACAAAAATAAATATCTATTATATTTAGAAAGTATTCTAATATTATTGTCAATCAAGCAATCGAAAAGGCGACCTCTTACAAAGTCACCTTTACAACATTATAACCGTACACCCCTAAGATTTGGACCGCTCTTCTACTTCGCGACCCTTGAGCACAATAAAAGCAATAAGTCTTGTTCTTGTCCAAATACTTGCTCGGATTGTCGAGTAGACGATTGATGTCCATATTGATGCTTCCCTTTCTCGATTTAAAGTCTTCTTTATCTTCTAAACTCACCAAGACACCCATATCCGGAGTATACTCATCAATACTAATAACTCTCATGTAGTATCGTATGCTAATTTTATCTTTTAAGTTCGTACAATATGATAGAAGTCGCGACCCCGACGTTTAAAGACTCGCAAGACTCGTCCATCGGAATGTACAAATACTCGTCGCACATCCTGCCTATCTCCTCGCGAACGCCTCGTCCTTCACTTCCGACGACGATTGCCGTCTTCTTTTTATCGAATTCTATCTCCTTTAAAACCTTGCCACCGTCGACTTTGGAAGAATACACATCGTATCCTTTTTCGTGTAAAGACAAAATCGTATCTTCTATCTTAGCTAAGATGATGTTCAAATGGAACATCAATCCCTCGGTCGCTCGCACGACTTTCGGATTGTAGACACTCACCGTTCCTTCGCCGAGAACGATTGTATCTATCCCAAAAGCCACCGCACTTCTTATGATAGTGCCCATGTTCCCAGGGTCCTGTACGCCATCTAACAAAAGAACATTACCCTCTATTCCACGCGGCTCGAGCATCCTTGCAACCCCGATTATCTTTGGGATGCTCACGAGACTCGTAATCTTTTTCATGACCGGTTCGCTGACGACGGTTATATTTTCGTAATTATATTCGCATCCCTCTAAAACGATTACTTCTTCCAAGTGCCCACTTTTAGAGGCTTCTTCGACCAAATGTTCGCCCTCTACCAAGAACAACCTCTCTTCCATCTGATACTTTTTTTCTGTCAGTCTGGCCCAATACTTCGCTCTTTCGTTGTTTACTGAACTAATCATTTTGACTCTCCTTCAACATCTTCCTAGCCATCTTGTGGTATGGATAGTACTTTTCGACTTCGCTCCAAAAAGCCGAAGAATGGTTCATATGCTTGAAATGGCAAAGCTCGTGAATGATGACGTAATCGATTAGAGACACATCCTTCTTGATGAGCTCCGAATTCAAAGTCACAGTCATGCTCTTCGTATTGCACACTCCCCATCTCGTCGTCATGTGCCGAATGCGCAGTCTAAATTCCGGTAAGTCGGTAAATTGACTCTTCAACCGCTCGAGTCTAGAATTGAATACGACCACACACTGGGCACTCAAAAATCTCTGCAACTCCTCGGCGTCTTTACTGATGATTTTGTTGCCATCTATGTAAGTCTTGCTCACACCATCGAACTCCAAAACGTGCTTCTCACCTAAATAATACATTTCATTACTTTTGAGGTCGCTCTTAGGAGTTCGCTCTTTCAGTTTTAACAAACTCTCCTGATTCTTCTTGATGAGCCTCTCTATTTCCCCTTGCGACAGATAATTGTTGCAAGTTACCAATAAGTCGTCACCCGACCACTTGAAATAAATATTCTTGATCGGCTTGCGTTTCACCGCGACCTTCGTATAATTTCCGCCCAAATTCACGTGCATAGAAGTACCACCTCGCTTCGAAACAATTATATCAATTTAATCGAAAGAAAACAACTGCTCAACCGAAGCAGTCATCCTTTTCTCATAAATCAGTTTTCGCTCATCCATAAACCGTGCAAATTGCAGTACGCATACGCGCCCTTTACCACTTCGTCCTCGAGCATGGCAAACTTCGCAATTGGTTCTTCTCCTGGAGTCAAATTTGCTCGTTTAACACCTAGATTTGTCTCCAAATAAATCCATGCGATATAATGCTCCTCGCTCATCGGATGTAAAGTCTCTCCGACTGTGATAGTTGCGACTCCATCCGCGACATTTATCACCGGAACGTGCTTCTCCACAGTCGCGTCCGTCGTATTGGCCACGAGTTCTTTCATACTTGCCCCACAACATACGGGAATCACTCCCCTATCATTTACGACCTCGACTAAATTGCCACACATCTCACACAACAAAAACTTTCTTTTCATTCATTTCACTTCTTTCTAAATCATCATTTTATCACAACGAACTACAGAATTCAAAATATTTATATCAGTCTGCTTCCGGATATTCGAAAGTTATCTCCTCTTCGATTTCGAAGGTGATTTTTTCAAAATCGTCGCCACAAGAGAATTTCATCAAAAAATTGTTTTCTCCCAGTTTGGTTATTTTGAAAACGCACTTTTTTCCGGACAAAGAAAGCCATCCCTCGTCGTCGGCATATCCTATATCGACGACTTCTTCCTTCATATCCAATTCCACATCTAGGGGCATTGCTTTGAACTCTTCGTCCGTGATTGTCAATTCGAGCATTAATTCTTTGCTGTCACTTTCCTCACCGACAAAAAAGAATAACCGCGGCGCGATTCCTTTCTTTGTGACAGAATGATAAGTTCTCGTAAACTCGCCCCAGAAACATTCTACTTCCTCCAGTTTGTAATTTTCGCCGTTAATTTTTATCATACGTATTCTCCCCTTTATCACAAGTTTTTCTTTTTGAATTCGAATGTCTTGCCGATTTTCTCTTTTTGAACTTCAGTTTCGCTCAAGGTGAAACCCAAACTCTCGAGATATTTATCTAACGTTCCTTCCCGATAATGAGTGAGCACTTGTTCCCGAAAGTTGTTTAAAGTCTCGAGCAATCTAGCTCGTTTTGCATAAGCATCTTCTAGGGTTTCTGCGCGAGCGTCTCCTACTTGCTTCATCTCGTACTCGAGATTGATATACTCGATTTTCTTTTTGGCGAGTTCCCTTTCCAACTCTACGGCCTCTTTTTCTAACCTCGATTTCTTTTTGGCGTAATTGGTATGAGCCCTTTTAGAAACCATGGCCAACGCCAATATCACGAGAGTCATCGAACCACTAAAATATAAGGCCAATGCGTCGCTTGCATAAAGAAGAATGGGCAAATTGGGAACTATGAAGTCCGGTTCGGTTAAAAAGAAAAAACAGAGCAATTTCATGAATATATGGAGTCCTATCGGATATCCGGAATTCAAAATCATGACATGCAAGATAGAATCGTCGCCTACTTCTTTTAAACACCGACGATTAGTACCATTAATTTTCAGTTGCCATTCTAAATCATTTATCTCGATTGCCAAAGCATCTAATTCGGTTCGCAGAGATTCATTTTTTGTTTCACTTTGCTTGTTTTCAGACTCCATATAGTATCACCTTTTCGCATATCTAATTTTTGTATAACATATGATAAACGATACTCGAATATTTGTCAATACGATTGGAAATTCATTCATACCCCGAATACCAAAAATTTTAAAATTTTACCCTATCGATGCGTATTTTTCGATTGTCGATTTATCGGGAATGTCACTTTCCTCTATCGCCTTTATCATCTTTTCCCTATCGTACTTGACGAGTCGATTCTCGATATCGAATCCATCTTCAGTCTCGGTCAGGATGACATACGAAGCTGTATCTACTGAATCACCCGCATATCCCATGCCGTTCGCCCGTATCGTATAATACTGTGGCCTCGCTGCGGGATTCGGTGCGATAGCAAAATGGACGTGACCTTGAATTATGTAATCGAATTCATTCGTCATCTTACCGCCGAAAAGTGGATACTCGAGCTCGGAAGTTATGGCTTTCGCATAAGGTCCTTCTCCATACATCTCGACTATTTTAGTTAAGTACTCGCGATGAACTCGACTATTGGTGAACTCGAACATCTTATAAGCTTCCTTGTTTTCCCTCTCGAGTGCTTGAAATCGGCTTTGTCCATGCACGAGCCAATCTGTCCGAACGTCGCCCGCGAAGTGACAAAAAGCGATTCTTTTCCCTCCGAGAGTAATCTCGATTGAAGGTGGCATACTCGCGATGAATTCTATTTGGCGTTTATCGATTTGCCCGATAGTCCAGATTTCGTTGTTCAGTTTATCTAAATCGAAATAGGCGACGAACGGCGCGACTCCGAGACTCACGTAATATTCGGCATTCCCGGCGACCGACTGCACATCGTTATTCATAATCAAATCCATGACTTCTTTCGGATTGGGGCCATTGCCGATGTTGTCACCTAAAGAATATATTTCTCCGATTCCTTGTCTTTTGATATCTTCTAAAGTTGCTTCCAAAGGCTCTAATAACCCGTGGCAATCGGCTATAATGGCAATTTTTCTCGTTTTTTTCATTTTGCACTTCCTTCTACCTATGATAATTATCTTAAAAAAACCGGGCAAAATCGACAATCTTGGCGACAGTACGCATCAAAAAGTTGCCACCGAGTGGTTCAAAAAGACGGCCACTGGTCGCCTTTTTCTATTGATTTTCACTCGTGCAATTTTATATCTTTGATAGTTCTAACTTCGCCATCGACATAACTGACGTCGACCTCGTCACCCACACCCAGGAAAGGTAAAGTATTGGCCGCCGTCGTAATGCCGACCGAGTATTTATATCTATTTTCGTCCGTGATGTAGTAATATGTGTTTCCTTCGATACTAGCAGAAGCTATACTTGCGATTTTGAAAGTCACTTCCTGGACTTCGCCCTCGCTCGCCAAATTGTACGAACTCAAATACGACCTGGCTGCTTTATCGATGCCCAAAGACACATCGCTGACCGTTACCTTCTGATAATCCTGTACATCGATGAACGCATACTTTTTGACTAGTCCCGCATCGTCCTTCAGACTGACCAAATACGTCGGGCGTCCGTTCAAATTGATTAGCAATGGGAAAGTACTATTGTACTTCATCTCTTGAACTTGGCCTTCGGCACTCGCCATCGCACTGTACTCTTCAGCTCCCGGTGCGGAATAGAAAATCGTCTCCTTCGTTCTCATGTTCGAAAGAATGAACCCCAAATTGGACTCGTCACTCTGAATAGAAGTGATACCTGTATACAAGAAAATATCTCCGTCCATCGCCAAATAGTTGTATCCATCGGTCGTATTGACGACGTTCTTTTGGGCGAACAACGAATTCCAGAACCCGCCTTTATATGTGCCCCAATCGTCTGCTTGCTCGATGATTAAATCCGGTTCGTACACGTGGTCTATCCAATTGGGTATCTCGCCTACGTCGTATTCCTTCGTCTCGCCCGTCACGGGGTCCAAAACAATCACGCCGCATATATCTCTCTTCAAACCGACCATCGTATACTTCACTTTGGGAACGATAAAATACGGCTTGCTCTCGTCATCGACCTCGAACGTATAAGTCCCGAATATGGCCGTCGGATACTTGAACCTCAAATGTCTCATCATGTCCTTGTCGAAGATGGCACTAGGCACGTACTTCATGCCCTCCTCCAATCTCACGACGTTCGCCTCGCCGGTGACCGAATTGACCATGACGTAGCCTTTGATGCCATCCTTGCGATTCGAAATGTATTTGATGATATCCGCATACTCTAAAGGCGTCACTCGAACGATATCTTCCTTGTAATTGATTTGGGTATACAAATCGCTCACGTAATACTGGCTGACCAAATCGCTCATCTCGCCCATCGTCCTGTCCCCGAGCTTTTGACTCGAATCTTTATCCAGTAGAGGAACTTTCTTGAAGTCTACTTCGGCGATGTCTGTCCCAAAATTCCCAGTCTCGTCTATCGCAATTCGACTCGCATATCCCTTCGAATCGAAAATGGGCGAAACGAAGAAATCCAAGACGATTATCCCCAAAAATATGATCGGCACTAAAAGCATAGTATTGAACTTGAAGTTCGCGTCTATTCTGCCTTTCTTCAAAAATTCGACTGTTCCCGTGCTCGCGTCCAATAAGCCGTACAAGACGAGCAAAAAGATGACGAACACCCAAAATCCGGGACTAGTCGGATTCAAAGCCGGAATGGCGAAATAAAAGTAGATTAGTCCAGCCACTAAAGTTACGATTGCATTTATTAGTTTTCTTTTCATGAGTTATTCCTCTTTTCTATTTTTCTCAAAACGAATATTCGATCGAGTATGCCCTTTATGAGACTCGTCGCTAGAACCGCTAAAATCGCGGCCGTGTAAGGAGTGACGAACGACAACCCGTATGTAATTAAACCTATCAATATACCGGAGACAACTTGACCTTTGACCGTGTAACTCGAACTGTAGAGATTCGGCCCTACGAAGACGAGCACGAATAACATATTGTATCCGAATATGAAAGGGCATATTGCTTCGTACTGCCCCATCACCATGTGAGGGACGATACCGAGAAGCAAGAAAGTTGCCACGCTCGCGACGACCATCTCCTTTTTGTAGAGCTTATTGAAAGACAAGAAGATGAATCCGAGCGCTATCAAAAACACATTCGTCGCAAACAAGCCTCCTACGCCACTGCCGAAGAACAAATCGTATCCATCGTAATTGAGAACGGTACTAGCTTGATACGCGTTTGCAAATTCGTTCCATCCGAACGCGACGTTTATTCCTTCGATAGCCACGTACATAAGAGCAATGCGATTGAGGCTCAACTTCTCTAAGAATAGGCTCGATAGGAATGTCACGCCCGCGACTACCAAAAGATTGGAAGCAATTGGCAAAATCGCAACGACTAAGACGGCCTCGACTACGTCGCCCTTCACTTTGTCGAAAAGTGCTCTATCGAACTTCGCGTCTTTTTGCCACTCTCGCAAGAATGAACCAGCCACAGCTCCGATTATGCCACTCGCCAAGATGAGGATGGGTCTAAACATTTCGAACATTCCCACGTGGCCTTTCTGAAACAATTCTATGCCGTTTTTGTAAAAACCGAAGATTATGAGAGGAACCAACGCGACCAAATACATCGCATACAGCCTCGTGTTCCAACTGCGTTTTTTCACGAATTATCACTTCCCCTCATTCGCGACTTCAAATCGCGACCGGCCGGACAAACGTAATTGCATAAACCGCACTGTAGGCATTTTTCGTAATATTCGCTTTCGACCGTCCCGTCGTGGTCGAACACGAACTTCGGATTGAGTCCCATCGGGCAAGTTTTTGAACACTGGCCACAATTTAAGCAAGCCTCTTCGTGACTTTCGTGCGCCTCTTCTATATATACGCCGTCGATATCGGAGTCCGCCACGCACTTAAGACTGTTCGCGGCTTCCCCGTACAAAAATCCGTTTATGTACACGACGGGATGTGGCGATGTGAAATCGAAATTGTTGACGAACACTTCCGAAAGTAAAGTCCCCAGTTTCACGCGAACGACCGCCTTCGGCTTTACGGCATTTCCCGTTACCGTGATGTACTTCGATGTAATCGGTCTCTCTCTTTTCAAAATTTCGTAAAGACAGCTCAACTCCTCGATATCGACGACGACCGCAGCCTCCATCCGCAAAAGCCTTTTCAATATCGCTTCATGACCATTCGGATAAGCGTCCGTCACGAACTTCATTTCGATGTTTGGATAAGTTCCCAACAAACTCGTAAACGTATTTATCACCTCGGCATCTGTATTTTTGATGGCCAAACAAATCTTCTCTACACCCATCATCTCCCCCAGGAAATCACCCATCTCGAGAATATCCTCCGCACTTTCTTTCAAAATGACGTATTTGTTCCCAAAATGTGGGTCGAGCGGCACGGCATTTATGATTAGCTCGTTCGCCTCACCTCTAAATTTTTCGTCCAAGTATATGCCCTTGTAGAGATACGATGCATCCTCCAAAATTCGCAAAAACTCTCGCTTGGTCATTCCGCTAATGTACTTCTTCGCACTCCGTCGCGACCTCATGTTCTCTTTAAAATCGTTCTCTATGACCAAACTGGGTACACTTTTGGCTTTATAATAGTCCATTTTTTTGATTCCCAAAACCCGTCCACTTACGCTAGCTGTAATAGTTCTCCCCTTCTCGTTCATCGCGACTATGTCGTCCTTATAGACGTAGTCCTTATCTCGCACTTTCAATTTGAAGCCTCTATAGACAGGTAAAAACACGAACTTGGGATTCAAAAATATCTTTATTTCGTCGTCTAAGACGACGTCGTTATCTTTTTTGATGGTTACTTCTTGCATAAACTTTCACCATCTTCATTTTATCAAAAAAAGAGCCTTAAATCTACTAAATTTAGCTCTCTATCAAAAATTTGTACAGTTTCATATTTTTATCTATCGAACTGGTCTCGATAGACTCGAGCAACTTTTCTCGAGAATAATCGTTCACCCGATTGAAATAGAGATAATAGAGGTACTTCGAAAAATTTTCGTCCGCACAGTTCGCAATCCGTTCGATTAAAAACTTTTTCATCTCGGACTCTATCGAAAGACCTCTCTCGTATGGCACCTTTTCTTCTGTAAACTCGTGACCGATTTCACTCACTTTCAAATTGGCCGCATATTCCGCCACGTCCAATTCGTCGCCAAATTTCAGAAAACTTCGGGCCACTATTCTCCCTTTTTCATCCAATCGCAAGGCAACCGCGTTCTTCGCATCCGACAAAAGGACAGTTCCCGTCATCTCGAGTCTTCCCTCGTATAAAAGCACATTTTTGAGTAATTCGGACGAAACGCGCACGACTCCCACGTGAGTTATGACGCTCGTACTGGTCCATTCGTAAGGATAAGCGGGACTTTTACTGAAACTTACTTCCAAATTGAAACTGTTTTTCATGATTCCTTCCTTTCTTGAAAGAACTGCATATTAAGATTATACCCAGAATGCCTACTAAACATTCCAATTTTGTAACGACAAACAAAAAATATTCGCCCAAACTATATCCCAAAGCGAATAAATTCGCATACATGACGAGAAACGTGCACGAAATGCTCGTGAATATTAAGCCCACAATGTACAAAAAGAGACGTAAAATATCTATCAACTCCTCTCACATTTTGTTTCTAAACAGTGTCAATTTATTATATAATGAACTAGGTGATATTATGATTGACATCGTAAAATATGCAATTTTTGGACTGGTACAAGGCATCACGGAGCCGCTTCCTATCAGTTCTAGTGGGCACTTAGTAGTCTTGAGATATCTTTTAAATACGAATGCCTTCGACGATTTGACTTTCGAGATATTGTTGAACTTCGCGTCATTTTTGGCTATTCTCTTCCTCTTCCGCCAAGACATAAAGAGACTCATTACCTCTTTCTTCACGTACATATTTTCTAAAGAAAAACGAAAAGACCCAAAGACGGCCAACGATTTCAAATACGCTTGGCTCATCGTTTTGGGGAGTGTCCCTGCCGCCATCGGAGGAGTATTTCTGAAAGATTTCATAGAAAGTAAACTCGGAAACATCAAAGTATTGGGAGTGGCCTTTCTCATAACTGCTCTTCTTCTCTTCTTGGTAAGAAAACTGAACGGTTCTAAAAAGGACGCGGACCTCACATTCAAAGACGCGATTATCATAGGACTTTTCCAGTTCGTCGCCCTCGTTCCTGGCATCAGTAGAAGTGGAGCGGTCTTAGTCGGATGTCTCCTTCGCAAACTCGACCGCGACTCGGCCTTGCGATACGCCTTCATGCTCTACCTTCCCGTCTCTATCGGCTCGTTCGTCCTTTCGATTCCGGACCTAGCCCAACTAGATACTTCCCTCGCCTTACCGTATGGCATAGGTTTCTTCGTGACGATGGTCATGACCTACTTCGCTTCCCTTTGGTTCTTCGACGTAGTCAAAAAAGGACGCCTTGCCAAATTTTCCATATATCTCGTCGCCCTCGGGCTCTGTATTATCTTGTTCCTATAATTTGAAAAGGTCACTCGGACGATGGGTAACCTTTTTATTTTTTATTTAAAATTAACCTTTTCACACAACTGTCTATTTCTTCGTAATGCTGTCTATTCTTCTTAAAAAACTCCAAAAAATCCTTTTCCATTTTTAAACATTCGAGTTCGGTTTCTCTCTTGCGTGCATAATCTTCGCGAACATTTGCACACTCGCCTCCATCCAACATAGCAAGCCCGTTTACAAATTCTAAATTGCTGAATTGTTTATCGAGCGAAAACTCTTCTCTCACGAAACTTTTCTGATAATAACCGTCGCTCTGATGCAAGCAAATTTCTCGAGAATTTTGAGTTTTGCTACCTATTCGTCCACTCATCATATCGAACAGATGGATCTTGCCGTCCGAACCGCGAACTATGTTTATGGTGTGATTTCCGTAATCGATTAACCTCTTGTCGACTCCTCGATAAGAGAATGTCAAAACTACGTCGCGAATCATTTCGGTCACCTGGTAATCCTCCGTACTTTCCAAATCCATCTGAGCAATTACTTCATTTATAAAACCTTGTAATGTCTCTACAGAAACGCTCTTAGGATGAGTTACATTTATCTTCATGTTGGGCATGTAGAGAAACAATTGTGAACTAGTTATTCCCAAACTTTTGTAAACGTAATACAAAAAATTTACTCTGTGTCTACAGACTGCCGCGCCGGCTGGCAATAACATACCAGTCTCATCGAATCTAAAAAATTGGACATCTACATCGTAAATGTCTCGAGGCAAAGTCGAGGATGTATACAATTCTCCTTTATTTAAATAGTGATGTTCTATCATATATTTGACGATTGCAAATACTGTCGTCACATCTCTCGCCAATCCACAAGCCGTCAAAAAATTGTCCATATTGTAGATGATTTCTCTATAGTGAGACTTCATCCTGTTTTTTTCTCTTTGTACTCTCATAATGACCACCCGATGTAATTGAAAACTATTATAAAGGAAAAAAAGAGAAGTCGCAAGAGCAACTTTGATTTTTTAAGTTATATCTTTTTTCTTCCTCTTATTCCCTATGGAAGGTGAATTTTCCGATTCTTCTACCAATAACGGTTTAGATTGTTTTATGATGTATAGTTCATCTTTGAGTTCATGTATTCTGTTTGTCGTAAGACCTGTGATGTCGATTATATCTTCGAGAGAAAAGTCTTTGAGTAACATTTTCTTAGCATTTTCTTCTTTTTCAGTCGTTTGACCGCGCTTTTCTCCTAGCTTTAATCCACGCATTTCTCCCTGTTGTGTTCCAAGTTTATAACCCATTTCTTGTCCTTCCTCGTATGA
>CAYYLF010000052.1:0-11237 GCA_964472425.1 uncultured Muribaculaceae bacterium
ACATTTAGTGCAGTAGGTGCGTCCACATTAGTAGCAATTATTCCAACTATTTTTTGTCTTCGTAATTCATATATATCCTCCAAATAATTTCATTATCAAATAATATTTTCCATGATATTTAATTTTCTCCAATTTTTTATCTAAAGAGCAGAATTTGTATCAGTTTTTTTATATAAAAAGCTATCATTATTTAGTAAAATCAAAACTCGAAACATAAAAGCTCGAGTTTTCTATCAATCTGGTGCCGACAGAGGGAATCGAACCCCCAACCTACTGATTACAAGTCAGTTGCGCTACCAATTACGCTATGTCGGCAAAAAAATGGTGGGCGCTGTAGGACTCGAACCTACGACCCTCTGCTTGTAGGGCAGATGCTCTAACCAACTGAGCTAAGCGCCCCTTTAAAATTCGGGACAAGTTAAATATACCATTTATAGATGGGACTGTCAAGAATTTTTAGGTGAATTGATGCAAAAAACCGATACTGTGCGTCAGTTGTTGCATTCGATTTCTTTCAGTTTCGTCTCTATCCAAACTGGAAGTAGTTCTTTGAGTTTGGTAAAGCCGTTTGGACTTTCCAACAAGTTGCCCTTCTTCGATGTGAGACGATAGTTGATAGATTTTATCGACAATTTCATCTGGTTTTTCATTCCATCGACTTCCATAATTTTGGCATAAATCGTCTCGCCCGGGAAAGCGAAGTTTCGTACGTTCGAGACGAAACTGTCGGACATCTCGGATATGTGAATGAGTCCGTTGTATCGCTCATCTACTTTGACGAATATTCCGTAATTTTCGATGCTCGTCACCGAGACTTTGATGATGTCTCCAGTATGATAATCCATATTATAATGCACCTCGTGAGAAGTATTATAGCATAAAGATTCGAAAAGCGCAAATCGCGCGGTCGCTTTGAGGTTCATTGGGAAGTTTTGAGTCTTTTAATATGCGAGATTGAGTAGTATAATTGTCTCGAGGTGACGAATATGAACAAGGAAACAATCATGAGGGATGTAAAAGAGCTTTACAAACTATATAAAGAAGGTCTTTTGGGCGGAGAAGTGATGCCTGAGGATGCGAATCCACATCTAGATAAAGACAGTTTAGAGAATTATCTTTATTTCACTTTGCCGATGTCGCTCAATTATCAAAGAAATTCTTATACGATGTGGGAAAGTGCTCTTAGAACTTACGAGGACGAAGAGACGCGGTTCGTGTTCGACCCAGCCGAATGTCTTCGAAGGTCTTTCGACGAGGTGCAGGCCGCATTAATCAAGTATAGGCTCGCATTGCAGAAAGACAAACAGACTCAAATCTGGCTCAAGTTGTGCGAGACGTTCGTAAAACTTTGGAATGGGGATATCAGGTTATTGTTCTCAGGTCACGGACACGACGTGAATGCCATACGGGATTTCATTCAAATACAAAATAAGAAAAAGTTCCCCTATCTTTCGGGAACGAAGTTGTGCAATTATTGGCTCTATGTCATCTATCAGTACACCGATGAAGTATACGAGAATATCGAATGTTTGACGGTTGCACCCGATACGCACGTGGTTAAAGCTACTCATAGGTTAGGTTTGATTACGGACGAGGAGTGTGAAAAGTCGAATGTGCAGGAGTTAGTCATCGAAAGGTGGAACGAGTTGTTAGAGGGAACGGGCTTCAAACCGATAGATATTCATACGCCTCTTTGGCTTTGGAGTAGAAATGGGTTTAGAGATTTGCATTAGAAAAGACTGCTCGATGGAAGCGGTCTATTTTTTGTATGATATTTCGTAGCTGTCTAATAGTTGTTCGAAGTCGCCGGACGTGAGCATACGGTTTTGGGTGCTAGAAATAGTGGTCATCAGTTTTCCTTCTCGATAGTATAAAATGGCCGGCAGTTCTTCTATCGCGTTGTGACCTTCGAGGTCAAATTTCGAATTTAGCGTTGCGATATAGTTCTCTTCGAGCATGAGGTCAGTTGCATCTAGATAGAAGATGTTGTTTTGCAGTTCTTTGTCGATGATGGTACGTTTGAGGTCTCGCTCGAAGTTGGCGACTTCTTCGTTTTTTACGTAGCTCACCAGAATGAAACCGTCAGTTGACATTTCGCTCGTGACGTTTTCGATGTCGTCGTATTGCATGGTCGAAGCCATCCGAGAGAATACGCTTTCGGATAGTTTGTTACTTTGGTAGGTGCCGTAGAGTTTGACAGCAATCACGGCAACTAAAACGATGGCAATCATGGCAAGTACATAGTTCACGTATTTTCTGATGTCAATTTTCTCTCTCTTTTTGTTCTTTTCCACAAAATTCACCTCTATCTTCTTAATTAAAATTTTAACATATTTTGGGGACGATGTAAATCATTTAAGACTATTCTTTGTAGATAAATTTATGAACTTTTTCGAGCATTTTTGCACATTCTTCTCGCGTTTCGTCCGTGAAATCGAGACGATAGTAGCCTACTCGCAAGTTTCGGTAGAAATCTATACTCGGTGTGTGGTCGATGGGTTTGGAACTCATGAGATAGTTATAATGGGCATCGCGAGTGATGAGGTAGGCACTTCCGTTGCGGTCTAGAAGATGAGTTCCCCTATTCTTTAATGGGTCGTATTTCATTTTCATGAGTTCGATTTTACCGTAGACGAGGATACATATTTTAGACATGTCGACGTTCTTTGCTAAGAGAGTTATTTGTTCGTCGGGCAGTTCGACTGAGAGGGTAACACACTTCGCCTTTTTCTCGAGAATGGCATTTACGGTGTGAGAATTGGTCACGTTTAGCATATAGTCGGTGTAGATTTCTCGATTGCTCGTGTTAGCAGCGAGCGAGCCGTAATGGGAAATCATGTATTTGTCGTCGGCGATGGGTTCGTCACCTCGTACATATTTTGGGTAGATGTCATCATAGGTGGCCAAGAGTTCGGCGTCGGTCGTAAAGATGTTATCCGTGTACTTTTTGGCTTCGAAATACTGTTCTTTAGTCGAAACTAGTACAATCAACTCGGGAGTTTTCTCCGTAGTCTCGACGTGGACTTTCTTTAATTCTTCGAAGTGTGGTTCGTCGGGTGTCGTGCGAAGTTCGTCCAGTTTTTCGAGAGCTCGGCGACGAATTTCGTTTAGGTCTTTGAGATTTATAAAGAGATTATTTTCGAGGTGTATATCGAGGGTGCGCACTCGGTAGACGGTCGTGCCTGTTTTGGACAGTTGTTTCTTTATATCGTTTTCGTCTACCGGTCTATTGACTGCTAAAGATGGAGTAAGTCCTTGAACTTCCAAGTGGTGAATGTCGTCGTCGATAACGAGTTTCATGGGTTCGTTCAGTGAAGCTTTGAAGTGCATATCGACGGGGACGGTTCTCTTAGGGAGTTGCGATATTTCCTTTAGAAGAGAGGCTTTGACGACGAGCCGCAGTTCGCCTCGTTTTTGGATGTCGAGAAAGTTATCTACGTACACAGTTTGTCCTGGACGAGCTTCGTTTATGAGTTTATTTTTGGAGTCGTAAAGGAAGTTTACGAGCATACCTTGCGCATCTTCGCGAAAGCGAATCGTGTCTCCTTGGCTTAGAGGCTCATCTAATGTAAGTTCGATTTTGTCTTTGAAGAGGCGATAGGTTCCAAGGTGGATGCCGATATGATTCGGAGATAACGTATTCACGATAGAGTCGTTTTGGGCATTTTTCAGGAATCCCTCGGTCAAACCGCGATTGAAGAGAAGGCGAATGTTCGTGAGTTCTTCCGTGGTCAGTTTTCTTTTCGTCCCGGCGTAGTAAGAGTCGATGAGGGAGCGATATATTTTGGTCATATAACCCGTGTATTCGGGACTTTTCATGCGACCTTCTATTTTGAGAGAGTCTACTTTGCAGTCTAAGAGGTCATAGACGGATTCGGTTCCATTTAGGTCTTTGAGGCTCAGGTGGTAGGCGGGCTTAGAATCTTCTTTGTCGATTGTCTTTATTTTATAGGGAAGACGACAAAGTCCCGCACATTCTCCGCGGTTTCCACTTCGTCCGAGAACTTGGCTCGAGAAGAGACATTGTCCAGAATAGGAAACGCAAAGGGCTCCGTGAATGAAAACTTCTATTTCGGTCGTATGGGAGAGTGTACGAATCTCATCGATAGTCATTTCGCGGTCGAGAACGACACGCTTTACACCCAGTTCTTTGAGAAAGTTCATGGTGTTTTGGCCATCGTTGTGAAATTGGGTACTAGCATGAATCTCGAGGTTTGGTGCGAGTTTTCTAATGAGCGGAATCATGCCGAGGTCTTGAACGAGTACGGCGTCGACTCCCAAGCTGTGGATAAACTTGACGTTTTCCACAAATGAATTTACTTCGCTTTCGTAAATGAGTGTGTTTATAGTTGTGTAAACTTTGACACCGTGAAGATGGGCATACTTTACAGCATACTTTAATTGCTCGTCGTCGAAGTTGGTGGCAAATTTTCGCGCGCCAAATCGCGTTCCGGCCAAATATACGGCATCTGCTCCGTATTGGACGGCGTATTTTAACATTTCCATGTTGCCTGCTGGGCTCAACAGTTCGCACTTTTTCATCGTGTCAACTCCTTTCTTTATTTGACGTTTTTAAAGAAAAAGGCATCTAGTTCGATGCACTTTGATTGGTCACATACAGTTTGTCTTCTATGCGAGCGAGACTAACCGTCGAACTCGTGTCGTATCCGAGGTCTTTTGCGTAAGTCCAGGTCAATGTAACCTCGTATCCATCGTAGGTTTGGTCACCCAATTTGACTTTGGTATCTTCTATTCCCGTCGTCTCGATGGAGGCGACTTCTGGCAATTCTTGAGTTCGTTTGCCGTAGGAGTTGTCTTCGACGTATTTATAGAGAGTGTCTCTAACTTTGAGTTCGAAGGTTTCTTTTGCTGTCTCGACGACGAAGTCCGTGCTTCCGACATCGTAGTGATTCATTTTATTGGATATCGTGTAGAGGTCTACGATGTAGAGTTCGGATAGAAGTTTGGCGTATTCCTCGTAGTCGATTTCATCTTCAGAAAGAACTCGGCGAAGACTCTCGAAAGTGGTTTTATAAAGTTCCGTGTCGCGATCTTCGAGGCTGTACCCGTATTCTGGGATTTTGTCTAGTTCCAGTATCTCGGTCGGCTCTTCTTCATTTTCGTTCGTTTTTCCTCGAAAGACGAAGAAAGCGACAAGTGAGACAACTAGTATGGTTATTACTACCCCCAATATAATCAATATATTTCGGCGTTTCACTTTGTTATTTTGTCTCCTTCCGTCTCAATCAAGTTGTAGACTATGATGTCGTTCGATATTTCGAGTATTTCTTCGGCGTAGGTTTTGGCGTTTTCGATGTAGTTTTCGTCGACGACTATACCTTCTTTGAGGAGTTTATATTCGCTTTTGGAGTTGTTGTAATACATTTTGTTGGAGAGGAACGAGCCATTCGGGAAGACGATTATGTTGTCGTCTTTTATATCGAATATGTCGTGTCCCAACCAGTAGTCACTTTCGAAACCGAACATGTTGCCGAGAGTCGGAAGTAGGTCTATCATGCCCATGTAATAGTCGACTCGACCTTTTACTTTGTGGTCTTTGGTCCATATGATGAGTGGTGTGTTACGGTTGAGTTCGTTTGCGTAGTAATCGTAGTCGACATATCCTTCCTCGCCTTCTTCTAAGCTACGTCCGAGGGCTGGGTCGTAGTTGTAGAGGTAGGCGTACTCTTGTCTATCGAGTTTGGCGTCGTGGTCTCCGTAGAAGACGATTACCGTATCGTCGAATAGATTGTTCGCATAGAGATATTCGATGAATTCTCCTAGGCATTTATCGGCATAATGGACTCCGCGTATGTAGTCTCCGATTTTGGTGTCTTCGAGGTATTGGTCTTCGACGGTTTCAGCAAGACCGGTCTTTTCGTCAATTCTTTGAACCGTCTTAGTGAGTTTGAATTCTCCATAGGCTTCTCCCCCATCCCACGGCGTGTGGTTCGTAAGGGTAATGAGCGTGCCCATGTATTTTTCGTTGTTCGTCTCGATGTCTTTGAGTATCGGAATCATCTGAGAGAAGAATTCGTGGTCGGATAGTCCCAATCCTATCCAGTTTTCTTTGGTTACTTCGAAAGAGTCTTTAGCATAGAACTTGTCGTAGCCGAGGCTTTTGTGCATTTCGTTTCTGTTCCACATCGTCGAGTTGTTGGCGTGCATGCTGAAGGTGTAGTAATTCTTTTCTTTTAGGAGTTTTTCTAACGATACGTAGTTGCGGTCGTAGTAGTTTACGAATACCGTTCCTGACAAGGCCGGCATGAGCGAGGTGTTCAAGGTAAATTCGGTGTCACTCGATGTACCCGTGCTGACTTGTGGATAGAAGTGTGGGAAGTATAGCCCTTCGCGAGTAAGCTTATTTAGAGTCGGAGTGACTTCGACGTCGTTTATTTTGAGGTCGATGAACATGTTCATGATACTTTCCATGTGGATGAGCACGACGTTTTTGCCTTCGTAGATGCCCGTATATTTATTCTTTTGATGATTATCTTCTTTGTTCGAATAGTATTCGATAAATTTTTGAGCAGCTTCATCGTACCCGAAGTACGAGAAGAGTCGCGATTGAGCGCTTTGGATGATGTCGTTCATCTGGTAGGTAAGTATTCCGTATCTTTCGACGAGAAGTTCCCTATTCCATTGTTTGACGAGTCTCGAGATGTCCGTGCCG
This sequence comes from uncultured Muribaculaceae bacterium, assembly GCA_964472425.1. Classification (GTDB taxonomy): domain Bacteria; phylum Bacillota_I; class Bacilli_A; order RF39; family UBA660; genus RUG11867. Next base: position 6,674 of record CAYYLF010000052.1, read on the forward strand.
TTTAAGGTTATGATGTTTATGCATAGGAGAATGACTCCGATTAGCATGACCGTTCCGAAGTTCTTTTTGCTCTTTTCTATTTTGGATACGTAGTTGAAGTAGTTGTGTTTCTGAAGTGAGTGGTGGACGAAGTAGAAGATTACAGGGAATATAAGGTATATCCCGTGTAGAGGGGTCAGTTTGTCGAATAGTGCATCCGTGACCGTCTCCACCTGACCGAGGCTCTCGATGAGGCCTATCGTGACGAATGAGTTAAAGAAAGCGTAGTATATGGCGTTTATAGTTACGATGGCCGTGATGATGCAAAGTACAGTCTGAAAATAGATATACTGTTTTTTTGGTTTGAACAGGTACCCGATAGATCCGATTAGAATAATAACCGATAAATCGAAGAAGAAGGCTGGAAACCCCCAAGTTTTTGGGCCAAGAGTCAATAGTCCTAGAAGCGAAGTCTCTACGACAAGGAGGACGATGAAAGCCATGAACTGCCTATTCGTCAACGCAAAGGTTATAAAATTCTTTTTATGCTTTTTTATAAAATTCGTTATTTTATCTTTCATAAAATCCCTTCTTACGAGTTAATTATACCAAAAAATTGCCATAATTAATATGTTTTTTTATAATATAGTGAAAAAGTGAATATTTGTTGTCAAAAAGTTGTTGCAAAGATGCGCTTTTTTTGGTATCATTTTAGTTGTGAATGCAGGTGTAGTACAATGGTTAGTACACGGCCTTGCCAAGGCTGGGATGGGAGTTCGATTCTCCTCACTTGCTCCATTTTGTTAATAATAGGGCACTTTCTTTACGGAGTGTCTTTCTACTTTTGCAGGTGTAGTACAACGGCTAATATGTGACCTTCCCAAGGTCGAGACGGGGGTTCGATTCCCCTCACCTGCTCCAATTGAAAATAACTTACGAACCCGATTGGTGACGTAAGTTTTCATTTTGTATAAAACTAATAGCAAAACTCAAAAATAAGAATTGTAGAAAAGGCAATCCCCAATTTTGAGTATTGCCTTTATCTTTTATATTATTCAAAAATTATATTTTCGTTTCCATCTATCAATATGAATAGAAATAATTCTTTTTCTCAATACTATGTTGTTAAATTTTATTTTGTCACTATATGGATAAACTGTTACTACATATTGTAAGTAGAAATTCTATGTAAATTATATAATAATTGCATAGGAGGTGGCAAAATGGTTTCAAAAAAGTATAGAGCGTCCGCTAAAGAAGAAGAAGCGATATACGATATGATATCCGATAACATCAAGTATTATCGGATAAATCATAATAATCCCGATATCGGGGATAAGTACGGCCGAGTGAGCCAAGAAAAACTTGCCGAGTACTGTGATATTTCTCGGTCTTTGGTCTCAAATATAGAAAGTAAAAAAGTTAAAAAGACATTTTCTATATCGGTCGTAATCAACATAAGTAAAGTTTTAAATGTTCCTTTTGAGAATTTTTTCAAGGAACGAAAAAAATGATATAAATTTGTTAACTGACATTTTTAAAAAGTCGATGCATTGCGCTTTAGACTGTCTACTTGCATTATCTCCCAATAAGTCGTATCATGGTAATGTAGTTATACTATGTATCGACTCTAGTTTTCAAATATAATAAAGTGTTTCTTCGTACCACTTCATATTTCTCAGAGTTTAATCCGTAAATTGCCTTTTCTCACATGCCAAGTAATTGTCGCACAAAATGCCGACTATTTGTCGAAGCATAAACGATTATAAAGATGAAATAATATTCATATGGAGGCTGGGCAAATGATGAAGGTTGGTAGAGATGATAACAATTTTGTGTATTACCTTGCTGGAAAGAACATACGCAAATACAGAAAAATGAGAAGTTTGAAGCAACGCGAATTGGCGCAGAAATGTAACTTAAGTGAAGGTTTTATAAGCGACATAGAAAGTAACACATTTAGAACTATATCTTTGAATACTTTGTATATGATTGCAAAAGTTTTGAATGTCGAAGTTATGTACTTGTTAGAGGATGATGGCAGTTAGTTATCATTTTTTCTTTGAGAGTCTTCCGGCTCGATTGCAAGTTTGTTTTCTAGATAGTCCATGTCGGTCAAACATTCGTTCAAATATTCTTTGAAGTTGTCATTTTTGGCCGAAGGATCTTCGATAAGGTAACTGCTGTTTTCTTGGTCGAAGTAGTATACTGCACTTTTATCGAATATGAAGAGTCGGATTCTTTTCGGTATGTTGCCATTTTTAATCATACCTATGACATCATAGTAACTTATCATTCTTTCTACACTCCTTTCTAGTATAAGTATATCGCAAAACCCCTTCTATTTGAAGTGGGTAAATATTTTTATTACACTCTATAATATTGAGTATAGATGGGGTTGGTCGAATGAGTAAAATATCAAAGGACGACAACAATTATATTTATTATTGGGCTGGTAAAAATGTGCGAAAGTATAGAAAACTCAAGGGTTGGACGCAGAAGGAGTTGGCTGAGCGTTGTCACTATAGTGAGAATTTCATAGGTGATATAGAAAACGAGATGTTGAAGACTTATTCTTTAGGTGCTTTGTATCATATTTCTAAAGTGTTGGGTGTACATATTAAATTATTGTTCGAAGATTTGGATGAAAAAGAATAACTATTCTACTGGGCATTTTATCTTAAAATCAGAGCATATTTGACCTCTCTTTCTTTTTACACTTCCATTATAAAAGCTATACAATTGGGAGTCAACGTTTTTGATTCGCAATTATTGACAAAAGTTCGTAAATTTTGACGATTTATCGAAAAAAAGAATAGATTACTCGGTAGAATTCTATTCTTTTTAAATATTTAGACGTGAGGAATGTTCGTATTCGTGGCTATTTCGTTGCTCGTGGTAGCAAGGTCAAAAGTAGACAGTTTGTGAATGTCATCGTTTCCAGTAATGCGACCAAATGTCTTCAGCTCCTCATTTACGGCGGTCAAGTAGTTTTCTAGACGTTTCTTGCTATAGTCGATGTGTAGTCGTTTTCTCAATTCCGGATCTTGTGTGCCAATACCAATCGGACACATACCTTTGTCACAGATTTTGTATTGTTCACAGCCGATGGCTATCATGGCCGCGGTTGCAATGGCTACGGCATCAGCACCCATGGCGATGGCTTTGGCGAAATCGGCAGATGTTCTCAACCCTCCGGTGATAATGAGAGATATGTCTAAGTCGTGTTCATCTAAATATTTTCTGGCTCTATAAAGGGCATATATAGTTGGAACCGAAGTGGCGTCTTTTATCGTCTTAGGGCTAGCTCCGGTCGCTCCTCCACGACCATCTATAGTTATGAAGTCCGGTTGGGCGTAGCAGGCAAATTCGAGATCGTTTTCGATGTGACCGGCAGCCAGTTTTATACCGATTGGTCGACCTTCTGAAATAGACTTGAGTTCGTCGACGAGCTTCTTCAGGTCTTCTTTCGTTTTTATATCGTCGAATTTCGAAGGGCTAACGATGTCCTTATAAGCTTCTTTGCCTCTTATCTTGGCTATTTCTTCGGTCACTTTAGCTCCAGGCAAGTGGCCACCCATGCCCGGTTTGGTGCCTTGACCTATTTTGATTTCTATAGCATCGACTTTTTTTAAGTTTTCTTCCGTTACGCTGTATTTGTTCGGAACGTATTCGAAGATGTAAAGATAAGCATTTTCATATTCTTCGGGCAATATTCCTCCTTCTCCACTACAGATGGCGGTCTTTACCTTAGATGAACCAAGAGCGAGAGCTATCTTAGCTTCTTTTGAAAGTGCTCCAAAGGACATGTGAGAGATGAAAACTGGAGTTTCGAGGACGAGTGGTTTCTTGGCATTTTTACCGATAATCGTACGAAGATTGACTTCTTCGTGGTCGAAAAGGGGCATTTTGGCGAGTTGACCTCCCATTATGAGGATGTCATTCCAACTTGGAAGAGGAAGTGTAGTACTCATCGCCGAAATAATGGTATGGCCAGTCCGGGCCATCGTGTGAATATCTTTCATAATATACTCATTTTCGTCTACTTCGCGAGAGTATTCACTCAGATAGTTTTCGAATTCATCCTTCGAACTCGCTTCTTTAACCGGATTGGTTTCAGTCGTTCTTTCTTCAACTAATCTGAACATATCTTTTTCAGCTCCACACATGGGGCATTTCCAATCGTCAGGTAAGTCTTCAAATTTAATTTTTTCTTTTTCTTCATCGTAGATATGTCCACAAAGTAGACATTTATATTTAGCCATAATATTTCCTTCTTTCGTTACTCAATACTATATTATCGTAATATCGATTGAGTTATTTATATTGTATCATTTTTGTGCAATTATGAGAAGGAAAAAAGTATTAGTATCAGGTTAAAAACACGAAAAAAGTAAAGAAGCCAAGCAAAGCCACGATAACAAAGAATTTAAGACCGCTGGAGTTCTAAAAAAACGCTTAATTTATAGTATGCAATCCTGTCAAAATTAATCTTATTCATCTATTGTGTGATAAAATTATTGATTTAAAGGGATTTTCAAAAATAAAAGTCAGAACTTTTAGTTAAGATATGGAGTGATAATAA
>CAYYLF010000053.1:0-11073 GCA_964472425.1 uncultured Muribaculaceae bacterium
GACGTCATACTCCATTCTTCTCTAAGTATAGACCTCAGTTCTATTTCAGAACTACTGATGTAACTGGTATCATCGAGTTACCAGATGGTGTCGAAATGGTCATGCCAGGCGACAACGTCGAAATGACTGTCGAACTCATCAGCCCAGTAGCGCTCGAACAAGGTACTAAGTTCTCAATCCGTGAAGGCGGTAGAACTGTCGGTGCTGGTTCAGTTTCTGAAATCATCGAGTAATTACGATAAAATTAAAATCTCACGCAAGTGGGATTTTTTTTGGCATTGAAATTTAGGAATGCTTATCATATAATGTTGTTAGAGGTGGAGAAGTAAATGAGAAACGAAGAAATAACTGTAGGAAGCAAATGGCAACATTTTAAGGGAGATGTGATGGTAATCAAGATGATAGCTTCGCATTCGGAATCTTTGGAGAAAATGGTCGTGTATGAACACAAGGGAGAGATATGGGCGAGACCTATTTCGAGTTTTCTATCCGATGAAGATATTAGTGCCCGCGAGGACAATGTTACAGGACAAAAATATAGATTCGAAAAAATCCTATAATAAAGATAAAAGGATATTTACAAAATCGCTAGTAGATGTCTTTTTTTCTCTGTTATTTTCTTGAAAATGTCAGGGCCATTTTGTATAATATTATTGAGGTGAAAAAAATGAAAATATTATCAGTAAATGCAGGAAGTTCTTCTTTGAAATTCTCTTTATTCGAATTACCTGAAAATAAGGAATTGATAAGTGGGAATTTCGAGAAAATTGGAATAGGGAACAGTTTTTATACTGTGAAATTGAATGGAGAAAAAATCAAGCGCGAGGTCGATTTGAAGGACCACAGCGTGGCAGTCAAGTATTTGATTCAAGAATTACTCGAGAATAAAGTAATCGACAGTTTGGACGATTTGGATGGCGTCGGACACAGATTGGTGCACGGCGGACAAAGATTCGCGAAGAGTGTCGTCATCACAGACGAGGTCATCGAAGCAGTCGAAGAGTGTGCGGAGTTTGCGCCATTACATAATCCGGCAAATTTGATGGGTGTTCGAGCGTTTAGAGATGCTCTTCCGAATACTCCTCAAGTCGGCGTATTCGATACGGCTTTCCATCAGACGATGGAGAAGACGGAGTATCTTTATGCGGGTCCATATGAGTGGTACGAAAAATACGGAATCAGAAAGTACGGGTTCCACGGAACTAGTCACAGATATGTCTACAAGACTATAAGCGAATTTTTGGATAGAGATGATTTGAAGGTAATCAATTGTCACATCGGAAACGGTTCGAGCATTTGTGCGATAGATTCCGGCAAGGTAGTCAATACGACCATGGGCTTCACTCCTCTTACGGGAGTCGTCATGGGGACTCGTTCAGGCGATGTAGACCCTAGTATCATTCCTTTCGTCATGAAGAAGGAAGGGAAGACTTGTGAGCAGGTCATGGACGACTTGAACAAAAGAAGTGGTCTTCTCGGTATAAGTGGTGTCAGTTCAGATTCTCGTGATATTGAAGACGGTATTGCGGCCGGAAACGAGAGATGTCAACTGGCCCAGGATATGTTGGCCCAGAGTGTCGCCAATTATATAGCAATGTACAATAATCTTTTAGGCGGGGCAGATGTCATCACGTTCACAGCTGGTCTCGGCGAGAACAGCATCATGACTCGCGAAAATGTCGTCGAGAGGATTGCCAGTTTGGGTGTAGTGCTAGACCGCGAGGCCAACGATATGAGAGGGAAATTTGCTAAAGTCAGCGCAAATGACTCGAAGATTCCCGTTTATGTCGTTCCGACCAACGAAGAGCTCATGATAGCTATGGATACATACGAAATTATAAAATAGAAATGGGGAGTAGTATGAACTCTAAAATAAGGGCGATTGCGAGAAGGATTAAAGATTACAATACTATCGTAATTGCAAGACATGTGGGCCCTGACCCAGATGCTGTCGCGAGTCAAATTGCTCTTCGCGATGCGATTAGGCTTCGTTATCCTTCTAAAAATGTGTATGCAGTAGGGGCACCCGTCAGTAAGTTCAAGTATTATGGTACTTTAGATAAGGTCGACGAGAGTAAACTCGATAAGGCTCTTTTGTTCGTCCTCGATTGTCCGAACATATCGAGAATAGATTCGGCGGATGTCACGAAATATACCGATGTCATCAAGATAGACCATCATCCTTTCGAAGATAAGATGGGTACTATAGAATGGATTGATGAGGAGGCTTCGAGTACTTGCGAAATGATTACGGAGTTCTTGATTACGGCTCGTTATAGGGCGAACAAGTCTATTGCCGAAAATCTTTTCTTGGGTGTAGTCGCGGATTCGGATAGGTTTTTGTTTACGAGTCCGGGTGGAAAGACTTTGGAATTGATGTCGATTTTAGTTAAGAATTCGAAAATAAGTATTCGCGATGTTTACCCCAGATTATTGTTGAGACCTCTTAATGAGGTGAAGTTTCAATCTTATATAACTGAACATTTGAAGGTGACGGCGAACGGGTTTGCATCTTTGAAAATCGATAACAAGATTATCACTAAGTATAAAGTCGATTCGGGAACGGCTTCGAATTTGGTCAACAATTTCAACAATATCGAGGAAATAATCTGTTGGGCATTGGTGTCGTACGATGAGAAGAATAAGATATACAAGGTAAATATTCGAAGCAGAGGTCCAGTGATAAACGAAGTGGCCGCCAAGTTTAACGGCGGAGGTCATGCGCACGCGAGTGGAGCAAGGATTTCTAAGGCCTCGGATATCGACAAGTTGTTCAAGGCTTTGGATGCGACTTGCAAGGAATATAAGAAGAGTTTAAAGGAAAACAAGAGCAAAAAAAAGAAAGAGGACGAGCCTACCGAGTGAGGTGAAACCTCTTTTTTTCTTGTCTTCAAAGAAAGTACTCAAATTGTGAGTAAACTCTCTGATGCGTTATATGTTATGTAAAGGTAAATATTCACTATAATTTACAATCTTTTGTCTAATTTTGGAGACCAAAATCTAACCAATTCCTTGAGTATTTTAGGACATCATTTTATAATAGATATATACAGAGCCTAAGGGGGAATTGAGTATGTATAGAGCATATAAGTTTAGATTATATCCGACTTCCGAACAAAGACAGAGTATCAACCGATTTGTTGGTTGTTCACGTTTCGTCTATAATCATTATCTTGATGTCATGAAAGAAAATGGATATAAAAACAAATTTGAGAACATAAACGATTATTCTCATAATTTGAAATGTGATTATCCCTTCTTACAGGATGCAGATAGTTGTCTAATTAGGTCTACTCTTTTTCACTTAGATAACAATTTCCAAAGGTTCTTCAAAAACAATTTCGGATATCCCAAGTTCAAGAGTAGATTCGATAGAAATTCTTATACGACGAATGCCACCTATAGTACTTATAAAGAGAAACACTATTGCAATATAGAAGTAGACTTGAAGAAAAGACAAATCAAGTTACCGAAACTCAAATGGGTCGAGATACGAGGTTATAGAAATCTATCTCGAATAGAGGGGAAGATAGTGAATGCGACTATCTCGAGAGAGAAGAACGGCAAATACTACGTCTCGGTCGTATACGAAGTATCGATACCTATGAAGGTAGAGAATCCATCGACAATCGTCGGGTTGGATGTGGGAGTTTTAAAACGCTCGTCACTTTTTCGGATGGAACTTTCGTAGAAAACGATAAGTCTCTTTCCAAATTCGAGAAAAGAATAAAGAGATTACAAAGAACATTGTCTAGAAAAACTAAAGGAAGTAACAACTATTACAAGTTCAAACAGAAATTAGCACGTTTATATAGCAAGTTATCCAATGCGAGGAAATATTACATTCACAAGATAACCAAAGATATAACCGACAAGTACGACCTCATAACCTGTGAAGATTTGCATACCAAGAACATGATAGAAACCTCTACATCCAAAACTCTCACCAAAAACATCCTCGACTCCACTTTCCACGAGATAATAAGACAACTAGAATACAAGTCTACCTTGAAAGGGAAATACTTTTACAAAGTGGATAGTTATTATCCATCAAGTCAGATATGTAGTCATTGTGGGCATAGGGATGAGAGTTACAGAGATATAAGTAAGAGAGAATACGATTGTAAAGAGTGTGGAAACAGAATAGATAGGGATTTGAATGCAAGTATCAATATCATGTTCGAGGGAGTAGTAAAGTATATGAGAGAGTGTTTAGGGTAAAAAAGACATAAGATACAATTATCGAACAATAAAGTACGGTAGCGACTATCGAATCTTAAGTCTGTGGAGAAGTCTGAGTACAGGGTCTATGAAGCAGAAATGTCTTACCGCGAGGTACGGCAAATGATAAATTACGAAGTAATTTATCCTATGTTCTTTTCTCGGCACATTACGAATTTGTAACGTTTACACCCGCATACTTTGTGCTATAATAAGACATATAACGAAGGAGGAAAACCTATGCCCAAAATTGCCATCGTCGAAGACGACGAACTCACGAGAAGAGAACTAGCCACCTTGCTCGAGACGAGCGAATACGAACCGATTCTCATTACCGAATTCGACCGCGTCGAAAAGAGCATATTAGATGCCAAGCCCGACCTCGTTCTACTCGATATAAACATTCCCTACATGAATGGAAAAGCGGTTCTCGCCGACCTTCGCAAGACCTCCAATGTCCCCGTAATCATGGTCACGAGCAAAAATTCCGACGTCGAAGAAGCCCTTTCCATTTCCTATGGAGCAGACGACTATATCACCAAGCCCTACAACCCGAACATCTTACTTTTAAGAATCGGGGCAGTCCTAAAAAGAATGGACTCCACCCAAGAATCTTTCTATGGTGACATTCGCATCGACCTAAATCGTGGTATCCTCAAAAACACAAAAAACGAAATCGTTCTCACCAAAAACGAGATGATAATATTCGGATGCCTTCTTTCCCATCGTGGCCACATAGTCACGCGAGACGAACTTATGACCGCTCTTTGGGACAACTCCGAATACATAAACGACAATGCTTTGACTGTGAATATCTCCCGCCTTCGCACCAAACTCGCGACTCTCGGAGCCGCCGACGCCATCGACACTAAAAAAGGAATAGGGTACATACTGCTATGAAACTAAAGACCTATTTAAAAGATAAACTTTATGCCATCCTGATATTCGTGACAGTTCTCGTATTTCTCGTCCTTCTGCTTTTAGCTTTCAAAGTGGACTCGAGCCTGATTGCTGCGGTGTCGATTACACTATGCCTTTCTTTCTTTACGACCATTATGATAGACTATATTCGCAAAAAGAGCTTTTACACGAACCTTCTACGCAACATAAGCAAACTCGACAAAGCCTATCTCGTAACCGCGACCATTGCCACTCCGGGCTTTTACGAAGGACGCCTTCTGATGGATGCCTTATACGACATAGACAAATCGATGAACGAAAATGTTCGCGACCTAACCCGGTCTCTAGAAGACTTCAAAGAATACTTGAGTCTTTGGGTTCATGAAGTCAAAATACCCATATCCTCTCTCGAGCTGATGGCCCATAACCACAAAGAACTTCCTTCGAAGACCGTTCTCGAAACTACGAAGAGAATCGACGAATACGTCGAGACTGTCCTCTACTACGTAAGACAAGAGACCCCCGAGAAAGACTATCTCATTCGCAAAGTGGACGTGAGTAGAATAGTCACCAACGCGGCCCTCAAAAATAAAGACGCCCTTCTCGAAAACGAAATCGACCTCATCGTATCCGACATAAAAGGAGAAGTTTATACGGACTCCAAATGGCTCGAATTCATTCTAAACCAAATCATCTCCAATGCGATAAAATATAGGAGAGTAGATGTCCAATCTTACATAAAAATTTGGACCGAAGTGACTGATGACAAACTGATACTTTGCATCGAAGACGACGGCCTCGGAATCGCATCCGAAGACCTCGGACGCGTCTTCGACAAATCGTTCACGGGCAAAAACGGTCGCAAGAGCGCCTACGCGACGGGAATGGGTCTTTACATAGTCAAAAATCTGCTTACAAAACTCGGCCACGACATCTCGATAACTTCGAAAGAAGGCGAATACACTCGCGTCTCTATCACTTTCTTTCAAAATGAATATTACGAAGTAGTTCGATAACCTTACAAAAATGTAAGAAACCGTAAGACAAAACGTGCGACACCGAAAGTCGATTTGTAATAATATGGTGACGAAAGGAGAATTTTACATGGAAAAAATTCTAAAAATAGATCATATCGAAAAATATTACGGCAATAAAACTTCCTTGACGAAAGCTATCGACGACCTTTCGTTCGAAGTAGAAAAAGGAGAATTCGTCGCCATCATGGGCTCCTCTGGCTCGGGTAAAACGACACTTCTAAACGTCATCTCGACCATCGACCGCGTGACCAGTGGACACATATACGTAGGGAATGTGGACATCACCAAGCTCAAGGGAAACGACTTGAACAAATTCAGAAGAGAAGAACTCGGATTCATCTTCCAAGACTTCAACTTGCTAGATACGCTCACGGCCTACGAGAACATCGCCCTCGCTCTTTCGATTCAAAATGTACCGGTCGCCGAACTCGACGCGCGCATCAAAAAAGTCGCCAAAGAACTCGACATCGTGAGCATTCTGAACAAATATCCTTACGAAATGAGTGGAGGCCAACGCCAGAGAGTCGCGAGTGCTCGTGCCATCATCACGAATCCGAAACTCGTCCTCGCCGACGAACCGACCGGCGCCCTCGACTCCAAATCGGCGCGACTACTCTTGGAAAGATTCAACTACCTGAACTCCGACCTCGCCGCGACCATCCTCATGGTCACTCACGATGCCTTCACAGCTTCTTACGCCTCTCGCGTCATCTTTATAAAAGACGGCCGCATTTGGAACGAACTGCATAGAGGAAACCAGACGCGCAAAGAATTCTTCGATGCCATCATAGACGTCGTTACTCTTCTGGGAGGTGACTTAGGCGATGCTCGCTAAACTGTCCCTCAAAAACATAAAAAAGAGTTTCAAAGACTATGCCATCTATTTCTTCACTTTGATACTAGGCGTAGCTATCTTTTACGTCTTCAATGCCATCGACTCTCAAACGGTTCTCTTGGACGTCACTTCGTCGACTTACGAAATCATCCGTCTTATGACCAACATGCTCGACAGTGTGAGCGTATTCGTCTCTTTCATCCTGGGTTTTCTCATCATATACGCTTCGCGCTTCTTGATTAAACGCCGCAAAAAGGAATTCGGAATCTACTTGACTCTCGGCATGAGCAAGAGAAAAATCTCTCTCATTCTGTTCATCGAAACCATCGCGATAGGAATACTCTCTTTGATTGTCGGACTCGCTCTCGGAGTGGGTCTAAGCCAACTCATGAGCCTCTTAGTCGCGAACATGTTCGAAGCCGACATGACGAAATTTTCGTTCATCTTTTCGAATGTCGCTTGCGCGAAAACTCTCATCTACTTCGGCATCATGTACCTGATAGTCATGATTTTCAACACGGTAAGTGTGAGCAGATGCAAACTCATAGACCTCTTGTACGGAGGCCGCAAATCGGAAGAAGTCAAACTCAAAAATCCGGTTATTTGCACGATTGTATTCATCATCTCGTGTCTAGTTCTCGCGCGTGCCTATTACATGGTCACGGCCGGAATAGGGGAACTTAGAGACTTCGACCAAATCTTCATCCCCATCATCATGGGTTCGGTCTCGACTTTCCTCATCTTCTGGTCTCTAGGAGGCCTCCTTCTCAAAATCTTCATGAGTCTAAAGGGTCTCTACTATAGAGGACTCAATAGCTTCGTCCTGCGACAATTCTCGTCTAAAATCAACACGATGGTCTTCTCGATGACTATCATATGTCTCATGTTATTCGTGACCATCTGTGTTCTTTCGAGTTCTCTCTCCATCAAAAACTCGCTCACCAAAAATCTCGACGAACTCGCTCCTGCGGACATTCAGTTCTCGAAACGAGTAGACTACGTCGAACAAAACATTACGAACTACACCCCTGAAAAACTCGAAAACTACAACCTGAATGTCGCGGATACCTTATCTAAAATGGGAGTAGACCTCGACGGATACCTCACCGACATAGTCGAACTCGACATCTACAATATGCCGGGACTAAATCTTTCCAAAAGTCTCGGCAACAAACTGGACGACATCATGAGCAAGTACGCCTACTTACAGACGTACACGCCCGAAGACATCGTTCGTCTAGGCGACTACAATCGCCTCGCTCGTCTTTACGGTCAAAAGGAATACACTTTGGAAGAAGACGAATACTTGATTCTTGCCGACTTCGATTCCTTCAAAACCATTAGAGACGAAAGCCTCGCAGCTCGTACGAAACTCGACATCTTCGGTCATCTCTTGACCCCGAAATACGCGGAGTGTCAACCTGGCTTCATCGAACTATCTTCGAACCACATCAATTCGGGTATAATCGTCGTTCCCGACGACATCGTCGATGCCTCTTCCAAAGTCGAGAGTTACCTCGTCGCCAATTACAAAGGCTCTTCCAAAGAAGAGAAAAGAAAAACTGAAGATTACTTCGCCTCTTTGAAAACCATCGACGATTACAAAATGCCCGTCATCGAAACGCGCCTCGCGATTGCCGAAGCCTCCGTCGGACTCGGAGCTCTCGTCACCTTCATAGGACTCTACTTGGGCATCATCTTCCTCATCTCTTCGGCAGCCATTCTGGCCTTGAAAGAACTATCGGAAAGTGCCGACAATGTGAGCCGTTATAGGATGTTAAGAAAACTCGGCGCGGACGAACATCTGATAAACGCGACTCTCTTCAAACAGATAAGCATCTTTTTTGCAGCGCCGCTCGTCCTAGCCGTCGTCCATTCCGTATTCGGCATCAAATTTTGCACCTTCATCCTCGAATCATTCGGCACCAAAGAACTGGCCGAATCCATCATGATGACCGTCATTTTCCTCTTCGTAATATACGGTTCCTACTTCTTGTTGACGTACTTCTCGAGCAAGAACATCGTACGAGAAAAATTCTAAAAGTTTCGAGGCGGTGAAACAAATGAGTTACCTGTTATCCATAAAGACGGCCATCGTCATCTTTCCGCTCGTCGCCTTGCTCTTTACCATGCCCTTCATCCTCCATCAATACCACAAATACGGCTCGATAAATCGGCTCCGTGTCATCATCGTATACTCTTTCATCCTCTATATGATGTGCATATATTTCCTAGTTATCCTGCCACTTCCAGCCAGAAATTCGGTCACCAAACCGGCGAGCGAGATGATGAGCCTCGTCCCTTTCTCTTTCGTAGGAGACTTCCTAAAAGAGACTTCGTTCGTCATCTCGGACCCCTCGACCTACCTAAAAGCTCTCACCGAGCCGTGTGTCTATACCGTACTTCTAAACATAATCATGACCGTCCCCTTCGGCATGTACTTGCGTTACTACTTCGAATGCGACCTCAAAACGACCGTAAAACTCTCGTTCGGTCTGAGCCTCTTCTTCGAAGTCACCCAACTCACAGGCCTCTACTTCATATACCCGCACCCCTATAGACTCTTCGACGTCGACGACCTCATCATGAATACTTTAGGCGGAGCTCTCGGCTATGCTCTCATGGGACTAGTAGGGAAGATACTTCCGAGTCGCCGAGAAATAGACGCACATTCTCTACGAGATGGTACCAAAGTCTCAGGGCTCAGAAGAGCCAGTGTTTTCCTTCTCGATTCGCTCATATGCGGTTTCCTATCCGTCTTTTTCTTAAAAGACCATCTCTATCTTCTCATCTTTTTAATATACTACCTAATAGTTCCCGTTGCTCTAAACGGCTGTACCCTCGGTAGCAAATTCCTAAACGTCAAATTTGCTCATCCCAAATTTCCAATCATTCACCTAGGTATGAGAAGCTCGTTTCTCTATCTTTACTATTACATCGTGCCATACGAACTCTTCGCGGCAATTTGCTACCTCGTCGACAGATATGCTCGAGTATACACTGGACTCATCTATCTTATATTTCTCTTCGCTCTAGCAATATTCTATCTTGTCCACTTCGTTCACTTGGTAAGAAAGAAGACCATGTTCTACGACCCGCTTCTAAACATCACCTACGAAAGTACCATCCACCTCGAAGAAAGTGATTGACATGAAGACGAAAGAAATATCGTTGTTTCTAATTTTTATAATTCTATTCATCGCTTTTATCTACCATCTCTTCTTCACATCGACTACCGTTCGCGTCCTCATAGAAAACGACCACATAATAAAGACTTCTCACGGCTACGAATACGTTTTCTACCCCTACGAAGTACCAATTAAATACACCATCAAAGTCCACAAACCGTTTATCTCGGGAACCGTTCTCGAATTAGATGTAACACTCTTAGAAATTCGCGATTGGCGAGTCGTAGGGAACGACTTAGAATAAACAAATTGCAAGAACGTCTGTTCTTGTTTTTTCACCTAAGTGCCCGTAAATAGGGCGTTTTAAATTTCTCTTGACAAATTTCGGGGGGGGGGTGGTAAAATAGGATTATAGAAGACTATGGACGAAGAGCAAGTATTGTTTTAAGAAAAACGATACTCGAAAAAATACTTCCAAAACAAAAAAATATGAGGGCAGGAAGCTAGTCTTTTATATGCTTCAAAATAGGAAAGTTGGGATGTTTTATGAAAAAGATAAAACTAGAAAACAAAAGAGCAATTCTGCTAATTGCCGTGGCCGTGGCAGTCGTAGCCTTGGTGAGTATTTCGTATGCATATTTCACCACGGCCGGGGAACATAAACCTGTCGGGGCAGATTTGGGCACGGCTACTTTGGCTCTCAGATTCGCGGACAACGACAATGGTATAAATGCCCAATTGGGCTTCGGAGAGACGATTACCAAGAAGTTCTTGATAGAAAATACGGGAACCGCCGAAGCTTCCTTGAGTCTAGATTGGAAGAATCTAATCAACACATACATGAATGGTAGTCTCACTTATACTATGACTTATTCGGAGACCGAAGATGGTGAGTACAAAGAACTACTTCCATCTTCGAATGTGCCGGTCTCTAGTAATCCACTTAGACAGA
>CAYYLF010000054.1:0-11000 GCA_964472425.1 uncultured Muribaculaceae bacterium
CGATATGGCGAAAGGGTGAATAAGCAAAAATTGCAAATAGTGTAAAAATGACGGCAGGCCTTTAAAGGCCTTTTTGCATGCACGCATCTTGTAATTTTTACTACTTTATATTATAATTGTAAATAATGAAAGTAGAGGGGATTTGCTAGTGAAGAACTCCAAAAAAGCGTTTACTCTCGTCGAGTTGATTGCCGTAATTGCGATACTCGCAATCTTGATGATTCTGTTGGTTCCTAGCATCACGAATGTGGCCAAGAATTCGCGCATTTCGCTGCGGGATTCGAAGATACAAACTATCGTGACGGCCGCGGAAGATTACGGAAACGATTTGATTAACGATTATCAAGGTTGTCTCGGCAGTACTTCGTCGGAAGTCTTGAAGTCGACATGTGTCGTGTCGCTCGGAGACCTCGTAAGAACCGGTTATATGGATGCGGAGAAGGAAACTGGCAATATAGTCGATCCGACTACTAATGAGGCTTTTACAGGAGATGTCCTTCTTTGCTACGATCCTGCACACGTGAACGTGTATGCTTCTTACGTCGAAGATGACAATTATTCTTGTCGAGCTATTTCTATAAACGGAAATAACACTCTGGCATTGAGTTCGGCTGGAGGAGTCGGATACGTCGGAGGAAACGACTTGGAGATAAACATCATAGGCGGTGGGAAGTACGATTGTAGAAGTGACGATGATGATTATGCGACTTGTTCGGTCGAAGGCGATCGTTTGAAGATATCTCCGACCAAAAATCGAAGTGTGGCTTTCGGTTCCGACGAGTATAAGACGGTCAATATAACGGTCTTGGGCGAATATTCAGATGGTGAAGGCGGTACCGAAAACTTAGAGAAAGTGTATTCTATGAGAGTCTATCCGACCAGTTTGGAAGTCGTCGACGGGAAAGCTTGTGTTCCAGCTGGAACATCTTCTCAAATCGAACTCAAAGTTTTAAATACGGGTACTATGACGGTCGAGTCTTCCGACAAAGACATAATGGAAGGTACTGCTAGAGATGGCATGCTCTATTTGTCGGCAAAGCAAAAGACTGGGACGACTAAACTGACGCTTAAGGAAGCAAATGGAAACAACGAAGTAGAAATAGAAAAGAAAATATATAAATTGAATTTGGCCGAGGATTTTCCCGAAAATATGATAGTTCACAAGAGTATAGATGTGGGTATAGAGCACAGCGGAGCAGGAAACATTCACATATATGCGTTAGAGAATCCAGGCGTAGTCAGTTTTTCTTCGGCAACTTCCGAGTCGGCAGATGAGATTACTTTGACGGACGAATCGACTTTTACGATTTTTTCGAATCGGATGGGAACGACAAAAATCGTCATTGAAGGCGAGAATTGTGGTCGGGAAGTGAGAGAGTTGACCGTATCGAATTTGACTTTCAAAGGCGACGCGAGAGGTCTAATTTATATCGGTAGTGGACCAGCGGATGTCGAGTTCGAGGTTGAGGATTCGGAGAACATAGGCTGTACTTCGAGCAATCCGGCAGCAGCGACTTGTAGCGTTCACGGTACGGCGATTCAGATAGTACCAGGTACAGTACCCGCAAACGATGTCGTGCTTACGGTCGGAAACGATTCGGTCGGATATGCCGTATATCATTTGACGGTCGTCAAAACTTCTATCGAGATAATCGACAGTGAAGGCCGAAAAGCCGAGACAGTTTGTAGAGATATCAACGAGGATAGAAACAACATTCAAGTATTCGCGAGAGGTACCAATTGGGGCGATACGAGTACGTACGATATCGAAGACTGGTATTTGGCCGACGTGAATGTCGAAATGTCCGGCGAGCGACGCTCTATAAGTGTGGCTCCACGAAATTTGATGGAGGCAAACAGTCCTTATAATGTAGGCAAGAATACGGGACGGACGAGAATCGATGTCAAGGAGAGCAATGGACTACAGGTCGGTTCGTTCTATTACAACATATACAACATGAATTTGAGTTCCAGTTCGGCGAGCATGAAGGTCGACGATACGGTCGAGTTTACGGTCGACGCGAGTGCGACTGGCGAAGTGAGTGTGACGACGAGCAATCGGGATGTCGCGACGGCAGAAATAGTCGAGACGAGCATGTTCAACTGGACTCCAAATGCAGTCAATCGACGAAAAATCCGAGTGACAGCTGTCGGAACGGGGGCGGCGACGATAAGCGTGCGCGGAGCTAATTGTGGCGTCAAAACTTTCAATGTGATGGTCGCCGGAAAGAGTTTGTCTTTGCGGTTATCTCCAGGTCCTTATGTGACCAGTTTAGGCTCAGAGATGGTCTCGTGCGAGACGAAGGGTAAAGACCGGTCTTGCTCGGTAACTTTCCCTAGAATAAACACGACGAGCGAGTTTCAGGTTTTAGGTTACAGCAAGGATAGAAATAGCAAAGTGGCCGAGTACAAAGTGGGCGACAAATTTACAATAAATAAAGATAGCGATGGTTCGACTTATTACGGCATAGTCGCGGATACGACTAAACCGGTGTGTTCGATACCTTTGAACGTAGCAGGAAGAGAAGGTGGAGAGACGACATATTTCACCATGACGTGTGTCGATGGGGGAAGTGGCATCAAAGGTGCCGGAACTTTGAGTGAGAGCGATTTCACAATTTCTAACGAAAACTTGGGAGAGCTAGTCGAAGTCGGGTCGCCCGTCGCCATCGATGGCGGTTATTCTTACAGACTAGGAATCAAGAGCAAGCAAGCTGGACTTTTCAATTTATCTTTGAAAGCAAATGCGGTGTACGATAATTTCGACAATGGCAATGTCGCGACCAACCTCAAGAGCATATTCGCTTCGGAATACGACGTGCAAGATTATTATTACGTAGGCAAGAGCGATAGAAATGCAGTCATAGGAGTGCTCTACGACAATGCAGATGTTGGAGTTGGTGCCGAGGGAACTCATTCTCTTTACGTTTACGGTTCTGGAGATATGCTCGATTTCTTGTCGGCAGAATATGGAGATTATGCTCCGTGGTATAACGATTACAAATCGACTATTACGAATGTCGTCATAAATAACGGGGTGACGAACGTAGGTTCGCATTTCGTCTACAATAGTACAAATTTGAAGACGGTCACTATACCGGAGGGAATAACTTACATAGGCGATAGTGCTTTCGCGAATGCAAATTTGAGTTCGATTTCGATTCCAAATTCGGTCGAGAGGATAGAAGGCAATGCCTTTTACGGAAATAAAAATTTGTCCAATATCAGTTTGGGCAGTGGAGTAACTTCCATCGGGATGTCGGCTTTCTACAATCACAAACTTGCAAGTTTGAGCATTCCGGCAAGCGTGCGAACTATCGGAGAAAGTGCGTTTGCGGTCGAGGCCGAGAGGTCAGTTCTTGCGAATCTTTCTTTCCAAGCGGGGTCGGTTCTTACGAGTATCGGAAATTCGGCTTTTATCTATCATAAACTTACGAGTTTGAATATACCAGGGACGGTCACGACTATCGGGAATCGAGCGTTCGAGCAAGTCGATGTGAGCTCGGGTACATTGAAAACGGTGACTTTCACGGAAGATGCGACACTCAGTACGATAGGAAACGACGCATTTGCCAATGCGAGCTTGACGAGTTTGTCTTTGCCTAGTTCTTTGGAGATTATCGGGGCGAGAGCGTTCATGGCTTTGCGAGACGGGGTTACGACCATTACGCTCGGCAAGAATGTGCGGTCAATCGGGAACAATTTCGCGTACGGCAAGGATTTGGCTTCTATCGAGGTCGATTCGGAGAATGCATATTATACGTCTGAGAATGGAGTTTTGTACAACAAGAACAAGACTACACTGGTCAAGTGTCCAGACGATTATTACGTGGCGAATGCGACTTTAGATGTCCCTAGCAGTGTGCGAACTTTGCAAGCCGGGTCTTTCGACGGATGGCTCAACTATGGGACCAATTTGAAAGGTTTAGTAGTCAATTTGCCTCCGGGTCTTACGAATATGAACATCGACGACAATTTTCTGTCTTATGCGACCGCGGAAATCAATATTTCGGGTAATGCGAATTACGAATCGGTCGATGGAGTCTTGTTCAACAAGGCCAAGACGACTGCGATTAGGTTGCCTTTGGCGTTCGACTCTTCTGCGTATACGATTCCCGAGACAGTCACAAGTATTTCCGATTATTTCAGTTACGGTCAGACGAGAGTCAAGGCTATAACCGTGCCGGAGGCGGTCACGAGAGTGGGAAGTTATGCCTTTATGGCCGATACAAATTACGGTTTTGCGACTATCAATTTGAATTCGCCTGAAGCTGTGACTTTCGACGAGTCCTCGTTTGCCGTGATGGCATATCCGGACGGCGATTCTGTCTCTTCGAGGGCGCGCACTATAAATGTCAAAACGGTCAATTTGAAGAGTAGGATAGAGAGCGTTTACGACGGAGTTCCTTACACTCTAACCGTAAATAAGGTATGACGGGAGGGCGAATATGAAAAAGAAAAAAGTTTTGTTCACAGTTTTATTCGTCATCGCGGTCGTCATAATCGCCCTCGCTTTCTTCGCAGTGCGAGGAAAGGAAGTACATTTCAAAATGTTTGAGAAGTACTCTTTGGCCATGACGATAGATTTAAAAGCGAACGGCGAGATGAAGAGTTATCTCATCGACGTATCTTACGATGGAGAAAATGCTAGAATCAGTTCTTCCGAGGTTGGCAAGGATGCTTACATAATCGGCGAAAGGCTCTACTATTTGGAGGACGATACGTTTTACTGGTATAGGATAGACAGTTCTTATTTGGATATATATGAAGCCATAAGTGAATTCGACAAAGTTTCTTCTATCGAAAAGAGCGATGAAGAAGAGGAGTACGAAGCCGTCATCGAAGGACAGGATGTTAGAAATATTTTGAATGGGCTTTTCTTCGAGGAAGTAAGCGACGAAGCCGCCAAAGTCCGCATTCGCGTTCGAGATGGGTACGTTTCCGATTTTGCCGTCGTCTTCAGTGAGATAGATGGGTTCGATGAGGTGAACGTAAATATCGTCGTTCGCGAGTTAGAAGACGATTATAAAGTGAATATTTCGCGAATATTCGGAACAAGTGGAGGGCGACCTTACAAGACGAAGGAGGCTTCGGAAAATGTTTTCCATATAGGAGGCGAGATGGATGGCGAGTAGACGAATAGATGCCAAGATGGTTTTCAAATTGATGGCTATAATTCTCGGTTTTTTTGCCATCGTCTTCTTTATGAGAGTTGAGATTTCTCTTTTGAAACCGAGAGAAAAAATTCCGGATTTCGAGGCCATGGTTCAGGTCCAAGCGACGAGCTTGGAAGATGAGAGTTTTACCTATAATCTCGAAGTTATGCACGTTCGAGAGAAAACCCTCGTTCGGCCGGACGGGTCGAGGCGACCGATATACGTGGAAGGGTCGCGCGTAATTGTGGACAAGGGAAGCAAGTACGAGTATTACGAGGACGACAATAATATAAGTCGGTTGTATAAAGTGATAGACGGTATAGATTTGGGTGACACAATCGACGAGAATGGTTTGGAGAAGATGTACAATCCGGTCGTTCCAAGTGAGACGGTCAACGATATTTTGAAGATGTTATTCATAGATAAAGAGACGACGAGAAATGAACGAGCTCATGTAGTCGTTAGGGAGGGAAGACGGGCTAGTTTCAGTCTCTATCTCATAGGTATAGAAGGTTACAAAGATGTAAATATTACGATTTCTTTCTCGAAAGAGAATAGAGAAGAGTTGAATTTGCCCGTTTTCCATAGTGTTCTAATGGATAAGAGCAGTTTTGAAGATTTGGCAATTATCAAATAAATGTCACGTAGAGACTACAAGTTCTTGAATTTTGAAGCATTTTGTGGTATCGTATGATATAGATATAGAAAGTAGGAGAGGATTAATGAAAGTACGTAAGACTAATGATAAAGGTTTTACTCTAGTGGAAGTAATCGTCGTAGTGGCTTTACTCGTCGTCATTGCGGGATTATTTGCAGTCAACATGATAAATACACTCAACAAGAACAAAGATGAAGGCAACAAGGGAGTCATTTCAGAAATTACCTCGGCGGCCGATGCGTATGTCGCCGCCAATCCGGAAGAAGTAGAGAAGCTTTACAACGGATTTGGTTATGTCGACATCGAGATTGGCGAGCTCAGAGACGCTGGTTTCTTGAGTGAAAAAATTAAGGATGCCGAGACCGGAAAAGTAATTCCGGATGAGGAAATCGTAAGGGTCAAGTTGGACTTGGGAGATTATCTCGACTTCACTTATCCGGTCGATCCAGAGGAGAAGGATATCAAGGCTTGGACGATGGTAGCGGAGCCTTTGACAATCGAGTACGACAAGTCTACCGATTCGGCGACTTGGTGTGCGAATAATCAAAACAAGTTCAGCGGTTTGTACGATGCGAACTATGTCAACATGAAAAATTATGCAGAGGTGACGAGTAAACTCTACGTAATGGACAATAGTGCTGATAAGAGCGGCGAGATGTACGGTAAAGAAGGGGCAAATCAAGATTATTTTAGAGATTTGAAGTTGCAGGCAGAGGAGTGCAATGTCAACCCTCAGAAAGCCGGGACATACAACATAACATACAAGTATTTGGACCCAGATTTGAAGACAGAGAAGACATACAATAGACCAGTTTATGTCAAGACTTCGACGAGCGACGTCATTTCGTTCACGGCAGTCATAAACGATGGTAAACCTATAATGCTTGGAGCGAAGGATGTTCCTATCACGATTACCGAGACTTATAAGGATGGAACGACAGGGATTTTGGAAAGCACAACCGACAGTTTGAATGCGATAGAGTACGAAATAGAGAAATTCGATACTTCGGTCGTCGGTTCGAGAAATGCGGTCGTCACGACTTCGAAGACGAATTCGGATGGTTCTAAACCGGAAGCTCAGCAGCCTCCTTACAAAGTCACGGATTCGTTCATCGAAATATTGGCAGGTTCACCTGATTGTACTACTTCGACGACTTCGGGAACGAAATGTTACTACCGAGGCGAGCAGGAAGGTAACTATGTCGATTATTACGGCAAGATATTCAGAATTTACGTAATAGATAAAGAGACGAATACGATGGGTATCATCTACGATCAAGATTACGTCGTCGAGCCTTATGGACAGTTAGGTGGATGCTTCAGCGGATGTTGTAACAACGGTCGTTATGCATACATTTCATTGGGAGATTATAACAGAGGCTTCTCAAAGACGATGGATACGCACTTGAACAGTTTCTACAATTCGTTGAATCGCGGTAGCAGTTTGAGATATTTACAATCACAAACGTTTACAAGTTTCTACAACGAGGAAGATTATTCGTTGAGAACTAACCACAATTATGCGAACCAATTGAGCGTATATGGACACATTACAAATTTGGCAGTCAAAACTAAGACGATGACTACCAAGGTCGCTTTATTGCAAGCATCCGATTATTCGGAGATAGCAAATTGTAGTAGTCAACAAAAATGTATAACTGACACGATTTGTTCGGATAGTACGAGCAGCAGGAACAATTGTTTCACGGGCACGTTCTGTACTCCTGAATATACATGTAAAGATACGACTAACTATTTGAACAAAGGAACCGATTTCTGGTTATTAGATTTCTATAGCGTCAGACTCGGAGTCGGAGCGTACAACGGTGGTGTGAATGCAGCCGAAGCTCAAGAGTTCAAAGTTACAGCTAGTGGCGACGTGTCTCATGATGGTGCGACTAAAGCCCAAGGTTCTCAAACACCGATAATAAATAGAAACGGTGTCAGACCTACTGTGTCACTCAACAATCCTAAGATACTAAGTGGTGATGGAACAAAGGATGCTCCATACGTAGTAAGTGTGAATTAAGGGGTAAGTTATGAAAGATAATAAGAAAAAAGTTATAATGTGCGGATGCATACTTATAGCAGTATTGGTAGTATTGATATTAGTATTGGTTTTCGGTAAGAAAATCGACGATTTGACTGGACCGAGTGGCGACAATCACGTCGTCGCTTCCCTCGAGTCGGGAAGCCAAGCGGAGGTCGACAAACTCATCAAGGAAGATTTGGAAAACAACAAGTACAAATTGAAGGATGCGAGAATCTATTTGAATCCTTATGGTGGTTCTCCATTGTCGGGTTTAATTGCTTTCCATACGGAGAAGGCGACAACTTCCAAAGTTACAGTGAAGGGCAAGCACGAGGACGACATAGTCGTCGAGTACGATGCGGCGAAGGATCATTATCTTCCGGTGTATGCTCTCTATGCGAATTATGAGAACAAGGTCGAAGTCGAATTAGGCGACGGTTCTAAGGAGACTTTCACGATTCCAATGGGAATTTTGGAGAGTACTCCTCGCGTCATAGCTAACGAAACGAAAGAAGGAGTTAGTAAGGACGGATTGTATTTCGTCACTTCTCCAATCAACATGCGTTCTTTTGCCGTCGATGCATACGGCGAGATTAGATGGTATGCAGAAACTAGTATGTATCACAACATAGTCGAACTCGAAAATGGTCACTTGTTGGTAGGTACTTCCAACTTCAACAACGACGGGCTCAGTACTCAGTTGGTCGAAGTGGATTACATAGGAAGAGTGTACAAGACGTACGACATCGAGGAAGGATATTTGAACGACTTCTTCGTCAAGGACGATGGCAACATAATCTTGGCATCTAAAAATAAGGATAGAAAGACTTATTCCGATTACATCATCGAGATAGATGGAAAGACCGGTAAGGTCGTCAAGGTCTGGGATGTCTTCAAGAAGTTAGAGGAAATCGACCAATTGTTCGTCAACGAAATCGACCGAAACGATTATTTCTACAATTCGGGAATCGAGTATTATGAAGATAGCGATTCATTGCTCCTCACTTATTGGGGCGGAGAGTTCGTCATCAATTTATCATACAAGGATGGCTCAATCAAATGGATATTCTCTAATCCGGATAATTTCTCACAGTTGTTCGACAGCGTGTTGTTGAAGGGCGGCGAGGGATTCGTATATCCTAAGGCTATGCATTCGGCAAGTTTGGATGGAGATACTTTGAAGGTGTTCGACAACGGTTACAGTACTAACGCGAACAATACTAATTCGGCAAATTTAATCGGTTCATATTCAAGTGCGAATACTTACAAGATAAACGGTAAGAACATAACACTCGCTAGTACGATAGATGAAGACAAGAAATTCTTCAGTTATGCACTTGGCGATTACGAGATTGTAAACGACAAAGATGAGATAGTCTTGTACGGTAGAGAATTCATCGATTTGGATTATGCGTCTGGTGTCAATATCAACGATTACGACAAGTTCGGTTCTAGAATGATAGAAAAAATCGATGGAGAGACCGTCGTAGATTTGGATTTTGGGTGGGCCACTTACAGTGTCAACAAAATCAATTTGAATGGAAAGGCCGTGTTCTCTTTCGATAACATGGAAGGATTCACGACTAGAGAACCATCTGCTAAAGAATCTATCTCGACAGATATTCAGAATATGATCAATTCTTCTAACGCGAGTGTTCCTTACGAGTTCGGATATTCAAAGGGTATGATTGAACACAACGTCGTCTTTATGGATAGCGACGAGGTCAAGTTGGTTCTCGTCAAGGACAACAAAGAAGGATACGTGTACAATCTCAAAGAAAAGGACAAAGAAGCAAACAAAATCGTCACAGATATACCTTCAGGAAAGTACTATGTCTACGTTTTAGAAAATGGAGAAATGTACAAGACTGATAGTTATCTCGAGATAAAATAGTATGGGAAAATCGCCATTAGGCGGTTTTTTTTGACATTTTTTTTGATTCTTTTTTGTTATAATGAACTGCAATCTAAAGATTAAGTGCATATTGCGATTTTTGATAAAGAATGATATCATTATGCTAGCATGATATGAAAATAGAGTATTAAGTGAGGTCGAGATTTATGGATTCGAAAGCTAAGAAAATGAAGTTAGAAACGAAAAGGTTAATTTGTTTATTGATAGTAATTGCCTCAATTTTGACAATTGTAGGAACAGTCAGTTATGCATACTTCACGACGGCTGGTAGACAGAACCCCGTCTCGGGTGGTTTTACGACCGCGACTATGTCTTTGAAGTTTTCGGATAACGACAATGGTCTAGATGTCAAACTCTCTTTAGGTGAAACGGCCACGAAGAAGTTCACTATAGAGAACACCGGTACAGTAGAAGCCAGTATGAGTATAGACTGGGTAGACTTGGTCAACACTTATACCAACGGGTCACTTACATATAGACTCACGATGAGTGAAACGGAAGATGGAGAGTACAGAGAAGTTATACCCAAGACGAACGTACCAGTCTCGAGTACTCCAATCAAGAGGATGATGGACAGCGAGATAAGTGTCCCAGCCGGAGAGACATATTACTACAATCTAGAAGTAACTTTCAACAACTTGGAAGAAGACCAGAGTAGCGATATAAATGCCGTATTCCATAGTTACTTTGGAGCAGGACAGATATCTAGATACAGATACTATAAGCTAAGTGTCAATCCAAATGGAGGAGTATGGGATACATACTCGAGTACACAAGAGTACCTTCTCAAGAACAATGAGACCAAGACGATAAACAATCCGACGAGAGTAGGATACACCTTCGATGGATGGGACATAGTAGGAAACAGTTCAACCTTAGAAGGAAACACCTTCTCGATGGGAATAGAAGATTCTAGTCTCATAGCCAAGTGGTCAGTAAACTCATACAACTTGACGATAGACCCTAACGGAGGCTCATACGAAGGAGATCTAACGAAGTCAGTAGAGTACGGTTCTAGCGTTTCAGTAGTCGAACCGACTAGGGAAGGATACACATTCACAGGTTGGGATGTGAGTGGAGGGACACTCAATGGTACGACTTATACGATGAGCGAAGCGAAAGATGCGACCCTTACAGCGACATGGCAAATCAATAACTATAAATACATAGTTTATCACAACAAGATGAACGTAAATGGAGTAGGATATACGAGAGTAGAGGCGGATACGGACGAAGGGG